>JADFJB010000036.1 GCA_022566355.1 candidate division KSB1 bacterium | reverse complement strand
AGAGTAAGAAAAATACGACGCTGAAACTATCGGTTGCCGGGGACGCTCGCATAAAGAAGTATTATTACCCTCTTTGCAAAGTCTTCGCTAATTCAATAATTCTCGCTATATGGTTGTCATCATGCTCTGCCATAAAAAACGCCCAATCGATGATACGCATGGGTTTATTGATGCGAGGATGTAAAATAGAGATAGCCACTTGTTCTTCGCTAAGGTCTGCCAGTTTGGAAACCAGGGCTTGCCGGGCATCCTTGAACTTTTGCAGGAGATCCTTCATAGAACCAGAGTTATGATTCCCACCGTGGGTTTTTGCATTTGTCATATCCGCGGGAGTGAGGACATCTGCATTTGACAAAAAATCGGCCAATCTTTTTTCACCCAGTTCTTCCAGATCCAGCAAGTGGCCGACATTTTCCTGAATCGACCAACTGTCAGCCGCTCTGATTACCAGAATGCCCGGCGGTAAATTACGGGTGATTTCGCCTATCCGAACCGGGGTTCCCTGCAGGCGTGATAAAATACAGGGGAAGACTCCGACTGGATCGTGGAATTCAAATTTTCTTTCGACCCATTTTATTTTTTTTACCATGATTTTCACTCCATTTTAAAAACTCAATTTAATTTTCTGGCGAACTTTGCTTCTTTCCAGTTTTTTTATTTATCACTCCAGGTACTCCAGAATATTTGCAACTTTCAACATAATTTTTTCTATTATTCAAATCAATGACTTTTAAATTCGTTTGTGGGACTGCTAGCGGTTCAAACTAGAATTTTCTCTCAGCACATGAATCGGAATGGCTATTTATTTGTATACTTGGGAATATATTTCAGTTAAAAAATGGTTTGTATTCAATTACATCTTTATATTTATTTTTCTCAAAGTTTTAAACTGACTCTATGCAAATTCATATTATCAGGAGAATTCTCATGAAGAAGAGTATTTTACTTTTGCCCATCGTATTGATTTTTTCATCTATATCGTGGAAATCCAATCCAATTGACGATGATGAAAAATATTGGCCGCAATGGCGCGGACCGTTAGCTACAGGTGAATCCCCGCTTGGAAATCCTCCCTTGCAGTGGAGCGAAGAAAAAAATATCAAATGGAAAATCCCGATAGCGGGATTAGGAATATCCTCTCCAATTGTCTGGAAGGACCTCGTTTTTATCACGACGGCGATTAACACAAAAAACAGCGAAGGGCAAGCTTCCGGCGGCAGAAGGAGAGGAATTCGGCCGGACCAGGTTCTAAAATTCAGCATCCTTGCGATCAACCGAAGTGACGGAAAAATCGCATGGGAAAAAACCGCCATAGAAGAATTTCCCCATGAAGGGACCCATGCCACCGGTACCTGGGCGTCCAATTCTGCCATTACAGATGGAGAAAATCTCTACGTATATTTTGGCTCAAGGGGTTTGTATTGTTATGATATGCAGGGAAACCTGAAATGGAAAAAAGATCTGGGAGACATGAACAAAAGAAGAGCTTTCGGAGAAGGCAGTTCTCCCGCGCTCTATGGCAATAAGATCATTATTAATTGGGATCATGAAGGCAAATCCTTTATTACAGCGCTCGACAAAAATAATGGAGATGAAATTTGGAAGGTCAACCGCGATGAAATTACTTCGTGGACCACTCCTTTGGCTGTCGAACATAACGGCAAAGGACAAGTTATAACCAGCGCAACCGGCAAGGTGCGAAGTTATGATATTTCGAATGGAGAATTAATTTGGCAGAGCAGCGGAATGACGTTAAATGCCATTCCCTCGCCGGTTGCCGCCGACGGCATGGTTTATGTCACCAGTGGATTTCGCGGCAGCGCTCTCCAAGCAATCCGCCTGGATGATGCAAAAGGAAACATTAAAGGATCCGAGGCGATTGTCTGGCAGTACGATCAAGACACACCCTATGTGCCCTCACCTCTTCTGTATAAAAACACGATTTATATCCTTAAGGGAAATTCCGGTGTTCTCACAAGTCTCAATGCAAAAACCGGCGAAACTTATTACAGCCGGCAACGTTTGGACGGCATTCGAAATGTTTATGCCTCACCGGTGGCAGCAAAAGATCGAGTGTACATAACCAGTCGCGATGGTAAAACCCTTGTGATTAAACACGGCGCCACATTCGAGGTTCTGGCCAGTAATTCACTGGACGACGACGTCGATGCGTCTATGGCAATCGTCGATAATGAAATATACCTGCGCGGCCGGAAATATTTGTATTGTATTGCTGAAAAATAGATTGAGTCTGTAATCTACACTGAAGTATGCTAAATTTTATCAAATTGAATTATTTGATAATATATAAGGTCGGTGTCATTGGTAGGAGTCCAACATCTTAATTTGTTTCACTATAAAACTAATTGAGTGACGACAAAGCAATCTCCTCCTCTATCCGAATGAGATCGCTTCTCTGCCAGTCTGACAAATCAGGATGACACGAATACTTTAAACAATGAATATTCAGCGCCTACCCCAAGAATCCTTTTTTCACCCCAGAATTGTCCTGGCCGGCATGATGGGCTCCGGCAAATCAACCATCGGAAAATTGCTTGCCGGCTATCTAGGCTGGGAGTTGATTGATACCGATGCTATGATTGAAAAAAAAGCCGGGAAACCGATCACTGAGATTTTTGCGAATGAAGGGGAAGAACATTTTCGATCCCTGGAAAGCCAGTTGGCCGAAGATCTAAAAACCAGGCAAAATAGCGTATTTGCTACCGGTGGTGGGATGTTGATGCTAGAAAAAAATCGTGAGAATTTATGCGAAAATACACTTGTCGTTCATCTGCAGGCATCAGTCGAAACACTTTTGGACAGGCTAAATCAAACGGAAACACGGCCCCTGCTTGGCATAAATCCTGAAATCCATTTGAACAAAATCTACCAGGAAAGAAAATCGATATACGAAAGTTTGCAGCTACAAATAAACACGGATGATAAAAATCCCTACCAGGTGGCACTAGAAATTCTGGTTCATATTGTAAGCACCCATAACTGTTTGTATGACGGTGATTTTAAGGTTCACTCCGGCCTCAATCTGATTTCAAGTTTACCAGACCTACTTACTGAAAATCAGATTTCATCGCCGATTTTCATTCTGGCTGATACTGCTATTTGGCACCTAGTGGGAAGTTGGTGGCCGCAAAAGCTGAATGAGCTCACTAAAAACAAGTACAAATTTATCACAATTTCGCTACCGGGAAATGAGGAAACCAAATCCAGTGATGTGATTTTTTCACTCTGGGAACAGCTGATTGATCAAGGCGTCCAGCGCAGCAGTGCGGTGGTGGTTTTAGGCGGTGGTGTCCTGGGAGATGTCGGTGGTTTCATTGCATCGACAATCCTGCGAGGAATCCGTTTGATTCAAATTCCGACTACTTTGTTGGCACAAATCGATGCAGCCATAGGCGGCAAAACCGGGATCAATATTGTGACCAACAAAAATATGGTGGGAACATTCTATCCTGCAAACCACACTCTGCTTGACCCTCTCTTTCTTCTTACACTTTCTCAACAGGAATTTAGCTGTGGGCTTGCGGAAATGATTAAAGCAGCGGTAATTGCAGATGCTGAGTTTTTCGAGTTCTTAGAAAAAAACCTGGACCAAATTCAGCAAAGGCGATTGGATGTTTTGTTACAGGCCGTTGAATGGTCGGCAAAAATCAAACTGGCGATTGTTGCCGAAGATCTACTGGACAAAAGCGGCCGGCGAGCATTGTTGAATTTAGGGCATACCTTGGGCCATGCATTAGAATCAGTCAGTGAGTTTGATTTGCGCCATGGCGAGGCAGTCGCTGTGGGAATGGTACTTGCCACCAAGCTGGCAATAAGGAGAGGGTTTTGTGAACCTGGCGTACTCGAGAGATTGACAACTTTGTTAAAATCTGCCCGGTTGCCGGTGGTCATGCCGAATTACCCGGTCGATAAAATTCTGGCAAGAGTTAAGCTGGATAAAAAACGGTCCCAGGATGTTTTGCAATTTGTGATTCCGACGGAAATCGGCAAGACACGGCTTTTGCCCATTCATTCAGATGCAGAGCTTCTGCTTGCGTTTGCGGACTAGAAATCTTACTATTAAGGGTCATTAAAAAGAGCGTTATTTATGGATGAACTCAATCAGATTAGAATTAAGAAAGAAGAAATTCTAAATATCGCGTCAAAACACGGAGCGATTAATATCCGAATTTTTGGATCAATCGTTAGAGGCGAATCTAGACCAGGTAGTGATATTGATTTTTTGATTGACACAGAATCAAAAACCAGCCCTTGGTTTCCTGCTGGCCTTATCTTGGATTTGGAAGAACTCCTCGGCAAACATGTTGAAATAGTAACTGAAAGAGCTCTAAATCCTTTTTGTAAAGATAATGTCTTGCATGAAGCAATACTCTTATGAAATCTGATTTTCTTTATATTAATCATATTCATTAAAGCATAAGCCGAATAGAAGAAAACACTACCGGTGGAAAGAAAGTGTTTTTGAAGTCCCATACAATTCAGGATGCAGTTATTCGAAACCTTAAAACTATGTCAGAGGCAACTCAAAAACTTTCAGATTTTTTGAAAGACACGTTCCTGAAATAAATTGGCAGTGAACTTTCCGCTTTCCGAAATGTTTTGGTTCATAATTACTTGGGTTTAGACTTAGAACAAATTTGGGAAATCGTTCAAAATGATATTCCTGGATTAAAAACCGTCATTTTACAATGGCTTGAAAATGATTAGATAGCTTCAATAACAATTGGACAACACATTGCCAGAAAACACCCTACATATACTTGTTCTTCATGGCCCAAACCTAAATCTCCTCGGCGAAAGAGAGCCTGAAGTTTACGGGCATACAACACTCGAAGAAATCAACCAGGAACTCATTCGTTTGGGCAAGGAGCACAGTACTGAAGTTCGCTGTTTCCAATCCAATTATGAAGGTCAAATGGTTGATTGCCTGCATGAATTCGGTAAATCCAGCGATGGTATCCTCATCAACGCAGGCGCATTAACCCACTACGGATATTCTCTTCATGATGCGATTGTTGCCATTGCCAAACCCACTATAGAAGTGCATCTTTCTAACATTCACAGCCGCGAACATTGGCGGCGCAAATCTGTTCTTGCTCCTGCATGCCGGGGTATCATTGCCGGCTTTGGAGCCGACAGTTATTATGCTGCCCTAAAACTTATCATGAAAATGCTTCACAAAACTGATGCTGCTGCTTAAATTCTTTCATTGAGTAGAATAGGGCTTTTTCAAATTAAGAATCCGTAAAGTTAACGCAAATCAATTCGATAATCTTTATCTATGCCTTTTAATCCAGCAATCACACCGCCAATCGTTAATACAAACCCTTCCCTGTGGTTTCTTTTTAATAACAACAAATTATTGGTAAATTTCAAAAACGATATCATTGCCATTCCGTGTGCTCGGCATCTATCGAAATTAAATCTAAATGTTGTCAGGCATCAGTACCTTGGAACCCTGGATGAAACGCATTGCTACTCGGGTGAATTGGCGGATAATCAGGTTTTCCTTAGTGGACTGGTACTGAGGGCATTAAGAGGATTATTCGAACTTTTAAGTGAAGAGCTGTATGCTGTTGCGGGGCTTGCTGCTCAAATTGTGACCTGGGATCAAAACCACCAGTATTGTGGTCGATGTGGCGCGCCGATGGAAACCAAGTCCGATGAACGAGTCAAAGTTTGTCCGAAGTGTAAATTAGTGGATTATCCTGCTGTTTCACCTTGTATTATCGTTGCTGTGATCAAAGGAAAAGAAGTCCTCCTCGCCCGTTCTCCCCATTGGAAACCCGGCTGGTATAGTGTTATCGCAGGATTTGTGGAACCGGGCGAAACCCTTGAAGAATGTGTGAAAAGAGAGGTTCGGGAAGAAGTGAATATTGAAGTAGAGAAGATCAGGTATTTTGGCAATCAACCCTGGCCTTATCCCCACACTCTAATGATTGCCTTCATTGCCGATTATGCAAGCGGTGAAATTTCCATCGATCAAAATGAGATAGAAGATGCCGGTTGGTATGCGAAAGAGAAATTGCCGAATCTACCCTCCAGGGCTGGGATTGCGAGAAAATTGGTTGATTGGTATTTGGAAAATAGGTCTTAGACAGGATATACAGGATAATCTTTAACATATAAACAACAACAAATTGAACTAAATAAAATAATAACAAATAGTTAACCTGGATAATTCATGAATTATAGTTTTAAGCTTAAAATTTCCTAATTGTCATTCAGGATGAATCTATTTCCATAAAAAGGAAATAGTAAAATCGTAAGTATAAATTAGTTGTAAAATAGATCCCTACTGGATGACAGTGATAAGGTTTATGAATAGATCAAGTTTAATTAATTTAATTGGGAAGATTATTATTTGAGAGAAGTATTTTGAGATTGAAATTATTAACATTAATTAGTGTATTTCTTTTATTATCCTCCTTTAATATGAAATTGTTCGCACAATCCGAGTTGCGGTTATATGAAGAAAAAGAAATTGAGGAATTGGAAAACAGGCTGAATCAAAAGAATTTGGATACCTCTTCCGACGTTGGTATGAGATTCATCGAAGCTCTTTTTGATAAAGAAGGAGGAAATGCGGTTGACCGTTTCAAAAAAATAGTCCAACAAAATCCTAATTCTAAGGAAATTCCAGCTATAATTGAGCGAATAGCGCTATTTAAATTTGCAACAGGGTTATATAACTCAGCCCGAGAAACTTTTTTGTTTTTGGATAGAAAGTATTCAAAGACTGACTATGGGGAACGTGGTTTGTATTACGTTTCAAGATGCTGGCTGGCAATAGGGTCTGCAGATTCAGCTAAATCTACTATAATGAAATTCCAGAAAAAGTACCCGCATTCAAAGCTAAATAAAACTATCCAATTAACATTAAATGATGATAAGTCTAATTCAACTGAGGACAAAAAAAGTAATCGCAAAGCTATTTATTCAGTACAAACCGATGCTTTCTCTACCCTCAACAATGCTCGTATCCAAAAACAATTTTTAGTAAATAAAGGTTATGACGCTGATATTTATATAAAATTCGTTAGCAATAAAAAATACTATGTCGTTTGTGTGGGGAAATTTGATTCAAATGAAGAAGCGCAAAAATTGGGAAGGTTGATTGACAGAAAGTATCGAACAAAATATCAATTAGTAAATTTGACTCAACTTGAGTCAGTTAAATAGAATTAAAATCGAACTTTGAATTTACTAAAAAGATGGTGATTTTATGGAGGAACTTTTTATTTGGCTTTTACTTAAGTGAGCTATAAGCCGTTTTCTCAATTTCCTAAAACTTGTTCGAAAGTAGAATAATCGAAATTTTAGAATTAAATTATCCATAATTACCTCTATTCTCTTTGACTCATACGTTTGCTTACTTTATAAGAGCGATAATTGACTTTATCCGGGGCTATGGCATTAGTTGTCTTTGCGCTGAATTCTAGCTCTTCTTTACCTTCATCTATTTCTTGTGTATCAATCTCAATTCTATTCTTGTCTTGATTATCTTGTGAATTTTTGATTTCATCTTTTTTCAATTCTGGTTCCAAAATATATTTATCTGAATGGTTTTGCTTTTTCATAAATCTCTCAAAATATTATGTGCAAATAATGTGCCACAATTAACCGGGCTAATCCTTGCTCCAAACAATAATCGATTTTCTATTTAATAGTATTATAAGTGACTTATTTTTGTCCACTTAGTCGTTTTTTTATCATGATATCACAATAAACTGCATTTATAGCATGTAAAAATATCTCGAACTATTATTTTATCGGAAGTTTAGCCGATAATCTTAGAGGCTTAGAATTTTTGAGTGCAAATTCATTATTAGTAAGATCAATTAAAGCCGAATAATCTTTAGATATCACCGGTTGGAGGATTTATGAAAAAGTTGCTTTGCTTTTTGTCAATATTAATACTATTTGGATGTACCGGATCCAAAGAAATCGCCACAGTAAATAATGGAATAGATGACAAAAACTTTATAAAATTGGATAAGGAGATATCCAATAATCCTGATAATTATGAAGCATATTTTGAATTAGCACAGTCATATTATTTAAGGGGGAATGAAGAGATGGCTCTCTCTTATGCAGATTCTGCCCTCGGTATAAACCCTAATTATCAAGAAGCCAGGTATTTCAAGGGAGAATTAAATTTTAATAGAAATAACATAACAGCAGCATATGAAGAATTTCTGATTTTGTTATCTGCAGAAAACACTGAAAAATGGTTAGATAAGGTTGCTGAAGCCACAGGATTAAGATACTTGCTTAAACAATTAACTTATGGAAATTTTGATAATGCTAATCCCATGTATGACAAATCCGGGAAAAGAATTGTTTTGCAATCTAACAAAAATCAAAACTGGGATATACACATTGTTGATCTCAATTCCGGAGAAGCTGTTGAATTGATTACAAATTCTCTGAATGATGAATCCCCGGTCTTTGCTGAAAACAACACTATATTATTTACAAGACAGCAAAATGAATCAGGAAGTAAAAGAGATATTTATTCTTATAACTTGAATGATAAAACGGAAAATCCAATTATTGTACATCCGGCGGATGACTGGAATCCAGCTCCTACTCAAAGTGGCAATACTATATTATTCGTATCCGATAGAGAAATACAAGGAAATTATCGAAGCAAGATATTCAGTCATAACATAAAATTAAATCAAACTCAATCACTTATGCTTCAAGATTATGATTATAGCTTTCCATGTGTTCAGTCAAACAAAGATCGATTTCTATTTACAGCCAATAGCGATGTGAATTATTCATTATTCGATGCCAATATTGATGGGGGTAGTGTATCTCGGCTTACATCACATAACATGGACTTCGGAGCGCCAAAATATTCGCCAGATGGAAATAAGGTTGTATTTTTTAGTCGAGTAACAAATAACTATGATATCTATGAACTTGACTTACGAACGGAGAATTTAAAAAGATTAACAAACGATAGTGCAAAAGATCTGTCTCCAAGTTATTCACCTGATGGAAAGAGAGTTGCCTTCTACTCTGATAGAAACGGCCGCTATCAAATTTTTGAGATCGATTTAACCCAAAGTATATCTATCGAAGAATTAAAAGACCAGATGCGCTCAATCATTGCCGTTTCAAATCAAGGCTAAATCTTAATTTTATAGATTCAACAAGCAAAATCTCTTGAAATTAATTGTTCCTTGCATGTTGATAAATATTTACTTGAAGAAAATATTGAGAACACCTATTATTAGTAAAAAAAATATTTTCTATTTAGAATGAATTCAATACTACAATTTGAAAACGGACGGATTTTTGAGGGGATTTCCTGTGGAAACCATGGTGAAGTTATTGGCGAAGTGGTATTTAATACAGGAATGGCCGGATACCAGGAAATATTAACAGATCCTTCTTATTGTGGTCAAATTGTTACTATGACCTATCCTCATATTGGTAATTATGGTATAAATCTTCAAGATTATGAGTCAAGAAACCCGTTTTTAGAGGGTTTAATAGTATACGAATCCTCAAAGTTATTTTCAAGTTGGCGCGGACAAATAGGTTTAAGTGATTTCTTACGACGTTATCAAATCGTAGCAATCGAAGATGTAGATACCAGGGCCATTACCAGAATGCTCAGAGACGAAGGATCCATGAAGGGCATTATTTCAACTTATGATTTTGATTCGAAATCACTTGCCCAAAAAATTGAAATGGCACCGGATATGATTGGCAGAAACTTGGTAAGTACTGTAAGTACCCGTTCTCGATATGAATGGGAACCTGAAGTTAACAATTATGAAATTCAACAATTCCTAAGAAAACGGAATTCAAAAAGATATCGTGTTGCAGTTTTGGATTTTGGGGTAAAATGGAATATTCTTCGAGTTTTATATACGATCGGGTTTGATATATCAGTCTTCCCGTCGAATACAACATTTGATGAGCTTTCAGCCTTTGATCCGGATGCGATTTTTTTATCCAATGGGCCAGGTGATCCTGAACCGATTACGAATGCAATTGAGACAATTTCTTGCCTAATAGGGAAATATCCTATCATGGGTATATGTCTTGGACATCAACTACTTGGCATAGCATTGAAAGGCAAGTCCTTTAAGATGAAATTTGGTCATCATGGTGTAAATCATCCGGTAAAAAACTTAGAGACTGGAAAAGTGGAAATCACTTCCCAAAACCATGGATTCGCAATAGATTCTCAATCTTTCAATGAATTGGAAATCAAAGTAACTCATCTGAATCTTAATGACGGTACCCTCGAAGGATTCCGGCATTTAAAATATCCGCTCTTTGCTGTTCAATATCATCCTGAATCAGGTCCGGGACCTCATGATTCACGATATTTATTCGGACAATTTTACGACATGGTTAAACAGCACAAAGAACACACTCCTATTTATGCCTAAACGAACTGATATTAATAAGATACTCATTGTGGGATCCGGACCAATAGTAATTGGGCAAGCCTGTGAATTTGACTATTCAGGCACTCAAGCATGTAAAGCCTTACGAGATGAAGGATATGAAGTAGTTTTAGTAAACAGTAATCCTGCCACTATTATGACTGATCCGGAGTTGGCTCATAGGACCTACATAGAACCAATTACTCCGGATTTTGTCAAAAAAATAATTCTTAAAGAAAAACCAGATGCACTACTACCTACTATGGGAGGCCAAACAGGTTTAAATATTGCTGTGGATTTGGCAGAGTGTGGTTTTTTAGATGAAATGGGTGTGGAGTTAATTGGTGCAAAATTGGATGCAATTCAAAAAGCTGAAGACAGAGAGCTGTTTAAAAAAGTCATAGAACAAATTGGTTATGAAACTCCTTTGGGTGGATTTGCCCGATCAATTCATGAAGCTCATGAATTACTCGAGATCATTCAATTTCCAATGATTATCCGCCCTTCTTTTACTCTTGGAGGTACCGGAGGAAGTGTTGTTTACAATAAAAAAGAGTTTGAAAACCAAGTTTCATGGGGTCTTCATAATAGTCCGATATCAGAAGTTTTGATCGAAGAATCAGTTATTGGATGGAAAGAATTTGAATTAGAAGTGATGCGTGATTGCAAGGATAACGTAGTCATTATTTGTTCTATAGAAAACTTAGATCCAATGGGAATTCATACTGGAGATAGTATAACTGTAGCACCAGCTCAAACATTAACAGATAAGGAATATCAATTACTACGTAATGCATCAATTGATATTATTCGTGCCATTGGTGTGGAAACCGGAGGGTCCAACATCCAGTTCGCTGTTCACCCGGATACAGGTAAAATGGTAGTCATTGAAATGAATCCACGGGTTTCGAGAAGCTCGGCTTTAGCTTCTAAAGCAACCGGTTTTCCTATTGCCAAAATTGCAGCCAAATTGTCAGTTGGGCTTAGCCTTGATGAGATTCCAAATGACATTACAAAAAAAACGCCTGCTTGCTTTGAACCCACACTGGATTATGTGGTAGTTAAAATACCACGCTGGGATTTTGAAAAATTTCCAGGAGTAGATACGACCCTTGGTACCCAAATGAAGTCAGTTGGTGAAGTGATGTCTATTGGTCGAAGTTTTAAAGAAGCATTAGGCAAAGCTATTAGCTCTTTAGATACCGATTTATTACTCTGGGATTCTAATGGTTCAATGGATGAACTGGAAGATGCCAATGAAAAGAATACAGAACTTAGAGAGATTTTGGTAAATAATCTCAAGTACCCGACTGATCGTAGATTATATTATTTAGCTTTGGCTTTAAGATTAGGATATTCATATGATGAATTATACTCAATCACAGGAATAGATCGTTGGTTTCTGAATCAAATTAATGAAATTATAGATATTGAAAAAGAGATAACAAACTACCGTGGAAAACTTGATCAAGTGTCACCACAACAATTACGTTCTGTAAAGAAGAACGGGATATCCGATGCTCAGCTGGCAGGTTTACTTGATGTGGATGAAGCAACTGTATACAATTTACGGAAAGATTTAGGGGTTACGGCATCATTCAAAACAGTAGATACTTGTGCTGCTGAATTTGTGGCTGAAACTCCTTATTACTATTCTACTTATGATCAGGAAAACGAAGCAATTCCGAGTAAGCGAAAAAAAATAATTATTTTGGGGAGTGGTCCGAATCGTATTGGACAGGGAATCGAGTTTGATTATTGCTCCGTTCACGCTGTTCAAGCTTTGAAAGAAGAGGGGTATGAAGCCATAATGGTTAATTGTAATCCAGAAACTGTAAGTACTGACTACGATACTTCTGATCGCCTTTATTTTGAGCCCATAACATTTGAGCATGTAATGAACATTGTAGAGCTTGAACAACCGGATGGAGTGATTGTTCAATTTGGGGGGCAGATGCCTTTGAAGTTGGCTATACCGCTCGAAAAGGCAGGAGTGAAGATATTGGGAACTTCACCAAACAATATAGACCTCGCCGAAGATAGAAAGCGATTTGGCTGTTTGCTTAATAAACTCGAAATCCGCCAACCTGAAAATGGAACAGCGAATACAACAAAGGAAGCTTTGAAAATTGCGAATGAGATTGGCTATCCATTACTAATACGTCCATCCTACGTATTAGGTGGCAGAGGAATGGAAATCGTTTATGATCGAAAATCTCTTGAAACTTATATGGTAAATGCCCTCAAAATATCAAAAGAACATCCGATTCTTATCGATCGGTTTCTTGAAGATGCTTTTGAGGTAGATGTGGAGGCATTATGTGATGGAAACCAGGTAATAATCGGTGGGGTTATGCAACATATCGAAGAAGCCGGAATACATTCAGGTGATAGCTCGTGTGTTATGCCACCGTATTGGATAACCGATGATCAAATTGCTGAAATTAAGAAGCAAACCCGTAAAATAGCTCTCGCCTTAAATGTGATTGGCTTGGTGAATTTACAGTTTGCAATAAAGGATGGTCTCATTTATGTCCTCGAAGTTAATCCCCGAGCATCTCGAACAGTTCCATTTGTGAGTAAATCAATAAATTTTCCAATGGCAAAAATCGCAGCAAAACTAATAATCGGTAAAACTCTTGATGATCTACAAATCAAAGAAGACCCAATTGCCAAATATCATTCTGTAAAATGTGTCGTTTTTCCCTTTAATAAGTTTTCGGGAACACCTTCTTTTTTAGGGCCAGAGATGAAATCGACCGGAGAAGTAATGGGACTTGGGGAGAGCTTTGGAGAAGCTTTTGCTAAAGCTCAAATGGCAACACAGGCAGGTTTGCCACTATTTGGCAATGTGTTTATAAGCGTAAATGATAATGACAAAGAGAAGATAATACCCATTTCAAAAGACTTACAAAAACTAGGATTTGGAATTTATGCTACATCCGGAACTCTAAAGGCCTTAGAACGAGCTGGTATCAATGGAATATTTGTTTTTAAGGTAGGGGAGGGTAGACCCAATATCGTGGATCGAATCATTAATGGCGAAGTCCAGATGATTATTAATACACCGCTAGGTAAAAAGTCCAGGTATGATGAATACGCGTTAAGTCGTGCAGGGATCGATTATAATATTTCTTCTTTCACAACTTTATCTGCTGCGAACGCAGTCGTAGAAGGGATTACCGCTTTAAAACAATCTGATTTTAATGTTAAAAGTTTACAAGAATATTTTGCTGTTTAGAATAACAAAAAATACACATCGAACGAACCTGATCTATCATATTTAAGTAAGCTCGTAGCCTCCAATACTGCCGGTTTCAACCTTCTGCTCCTTTAAGAAAATTATTCAAATGGTAGTTTTTTACCCAATGGTAAAAAAGTTGCCGGTTTTATTGAATAATAGGCAAATTATGCCGATAAACTAATTATATTAATTGTCAAAATAGTCACCATCATAAAAACTTGGAAACTTATTGAAATTCAATAAGCTTAATGTAGACAAATAATTAATAAATAGAAAAATTATTCTCTTTTTGTTTTTCTGGTATAGGCTTTGCATATACTATTATGGGAATACTCAAATCGAGATATGGGATCCATAGTAAATGAAATCAGATCAATTTATTGACTTATCCGCTCAAACAGTAGCGATTAAAAAAATAGTTCCGAATAGAAAAAGTAAAAACTTGATTAAAGCGAATTTTATTTCTCTAACTAGCCCCAGTAATGTGATAAAAGAAAATTCTCATTCCGAGAATTCAACAGTTGAGATTCAACGAGAAGGTGATTTTATTAAAATTATTAAAGTGAATTGCCCATGCGGTAAATCAACTCAGATTGTGCTTGATTATGAAGAGAATAAATAAGAGTCCGTCAGCAAATAGACTAATGCGGAATTTTGAAGGAATTAAATGATGGCGATTGGAGTAGGGTAAGATTATGGCAAATCTTTATATCAAACAATTGAAATTTGAGTTCAAAAATGATGGTGTTTATTTAAGTATGAACTCCGATTTTAGGGGGACAGCAACCATCGATGAAATCAAAGGCGAACTCATAAAATCCGGGGTGATCAACGCGGATATCAAAAAAATTGATCATGTCCTGTCGATGAAAAGTACGGAACCAATTAGGGTTGGACCAATCTTTCAAAAATATAACAAACTTAAAGATAAATACATCCATGTTCACGTACCAGAAGACGGGCTACATTGCTTCTTAACAGTAAGATTTCCGAATGATAATGATCTAACAATTACTGAAAACGATATCTATTACAAATTGGATAAGTTGAAGATTCGAATGCCAACAAATATTGATGAAATCAAAAGGATCATTCAAAATAAGAAACTTGTTGTTAATGAAATTATTTCTTCTGGGGTGCCTCCGGTAAACGGTACAGATGCACAAATTGTTTATATGGTGGATATCGATAAAAGTGCTAAACCGCTAATAAAAGAAGATGGAAAAGTAGATTACCATAGATCAAATGAGATTAAATGTGTTGAAGAAGATCAACACTTGGCACATCTAATTTCTGCTAAAGCTGGCAAACCAGGCTTAAATGTATTTAATGAACCTATCCCTTGCAAGGATGGCAATGCACTAAAACTACCTGGTGGATTAAATACTTATTTTTCGCCGGATTCTTGTGACCTTTATTCAAAAATAAGCGGCCACTTGTACTTAACTGACGGTTTGATCAATATTGAGCGTGTCTATGTTTTGTCACATGATGTTGATTTTACATCAGGGGATATCCATTACAATGGTGAAGTGATAATAAATGGTGATGTAAAAACGGGTTTTACCGTAGAAACCGATGGCAATATTTTAATCAATGGGAGTGTCGAGGGAGCTACAATCAAATCTAAAGGGGGTGACATAGTCATTAAAGGGGGGATACTTGGGAAATATAAAGCAAACTTAACTGCAAAATATAATCTGTCCGCTGAATTTGCTCAGCATGCGCAAATATCTGTTGGAAGGGATGCAGAGTTTAATAAATATGTTTTGGATTGTGAAATTGATGCTGAAGGATTCGTAAAGATTCCCAAGGGTCAAATTATTGGTGGAGCAGTTCACAGTGAGCGAGGAGTCATCGCACGCGAACTCGGAACCCCAAAAAATATTAAGACTCGAATTGCAATGGGGTTATCCATTGATACTGAGGCATGGTTGGAGGCCCAAAGAATAAGTAAGAAAATCAAAGATTTAACGAAGAAATTAAACAAAATAAAAGATAATATTTCATTTCTCACAGTTCTTAAACAACGCTTAAAGGGTTTGAATGCTCAAAAACTTGCGGAAATGCAAGCACTCAAAAACGAATATGATCAAATTCAAACCGTAATTGGGGCTTTGGAAAAAGAAAAGAACACTTTGGTGAAATCGAACTCAGGGGGATCGGATTTCGAAGAATTGCCATTTATCCAGGCAAACTACAAAGTTTATCCTGGCGTTATGATTGTTATGAATCAATATGTTGAAGAAATAACAAACCAATTGAACTCGGTTAAATTTATGATGAAACCAAATGGAGTCGAGAGAAAAACCGTACGATGAGTTCCGCCGGATTACAAAATCAAAAAATAGAACAAATATACTCACTAACGCAGGCTGTAGAATATTTCACCAATGCCACTAATGAGTTTCAAGTTTCCTATGGGAAACTCGAAGAACAAGTATCCAAATTGAATTTAGAGTTAGAAGAGAAAAATAAAGAACTGCAATCCAGTCTTAAAGAGACGGATTCACTAAAAAATTACCTTGATAATATATTGACCAGTATGAATGCAGGGGTGATCTGTATCGATCTTAAGAACAAAATTACAATGTTTAACTGCGCTGCAGAGGAATTGACAGGTTACTCCAGATCTAGCGTTCTTAACAAAACTTATCACAGCTTTTTCGATCCTGAAAATAAAGAGTTTTCCCCAGAAAAGATTGTTAAATCCGGTAAGCAAATTGTTCATCAGCAAAAGAACATTACCAGATCAGATGGGAATGTGCTTCCCGTTAATTTCAGTATGTGCCTTTTACAGTCAGACCAGGGAGATCAGATTGGTGTAGTGGAAGTTTTTGAAGATCTATCGGAGATTCGTAAGTTAGAGAACGAAATTCACCAGATAAAAACACTGTCTGCACTTGGTGAAATGGCTGGTGATGTGGCGCATGAAATCCGTAATCCATTGGGTGCAATTGCCGGATTTGGTGCTTTGCTTGAAAGAGACTTAGGATATGGAGATCCTAGACAACGGTTAGTGAGAAAAATATTGGAAGCCGTGGGGAACATGGATAAGATTATCGGGAATTTGGTTTTTCTTGCACGCCCGATAACTCCCAATAAAAGAAAGCTAAACTTAAAATTGATGCTAAATGATATTATTGAGACTGTTTTATTTCAAACCAATGAAGATGGTAAAAAAATAAACCTGGTTCGGAAGTTTCCTAACTACCCAGTCGAATTGATGGCAGATCCTCAATTATTTCAACAAATGTTTCTTCATATATTTAGAAACTCAGTTGAATCACTTGAAGAGAGTGGTGAGATTGAAATTGAATTAACAAAAATTGAAGATAAAGTTTATATCATTTTGGTGGATAATGGCAGGGGTATTCCGAATTATATGAAAGAAAACATATATAATCCTTTCTCAGGTGATAAATCAAGAAAACCTGGTCTGGGTTTATCGATCGTGAAAAAGATCGTAGATTTACATAAAGGTGTTATTAAGATCGATAGTAATGAGCATAAGGGTACAAAGTTATACCTTGAGTTTTTAGTAAACTAGTGGAGTGATGTTGTGATACCAGGAAAAAAAATATTAGTTGTAGACGACGATCATCTGTTGCATGAATTTCTATTGGAAATTTTGAGACGAAAACATTTTGAGTTTGATAGTGCAGAGGATGTTCAATCTGCTAAAAACAAACTGAATGAAAACAATTATGACCTCGTAATTACCGATCTTAGACTACCAGACGACAACGGATTAGTTGTTTTAAATAAAGCAAAAAAAAACAACCCAGATACAGGCGTTATTGTAATTACAGCTTATGGAACAGTTGAGAATGCAGTGGAAGCAATGAAAATTGGAGCTTTCGATTACCTAACAAAACCATTCTCAGCTGATGAAATAGAAATAGTTATCGAAAAATATTTCGATTATCATAAGTTGCAATCAGAAAACAAATTCTTAAAATCTCAGCTTGGCAAATTAGAAGGCTTTGACAACATAATTGGCAAGAGCCAAAAAATCAAGGAAGTATTTGATGTAATACAAATGGTTGCCGATTCCAAAGCCACAATACTAATTCAAGGTGCAAGCGGTACTGGAAAAGAATTAGTCGCGAAAGCTATTCATTTCAATAGCCCAAGGAGGAAAAATTCCTTTATAAAAACAAATTGTGCTGCAATTCCTGACGGCCTGGTGGAAAGTGAACTCTTTGGCCATGAAAAAGGTGCTTTTACCGGTGCAATCAAACAGACAAGAGGCAGATTTGAACTTGCAGACGGAGGTACTTTACTACTCGATGAGATTAGTGAAATGAATCTTAATTTACAGGCTAAATTATTAAGGGTTTTGCAAGAAAAGGAGTTTGAGAAGGTTGGTGGCACTGAGACGATGGAAGTAGATGTCCGTGTTATTGCTACAACAAATTGTGACTTGAAGAAATTAATAGATAATGGTGAATTTAGAGAGGACCTTTTTTATCGTCTCAATGTAGTTCCGATTATATTACCAGCTCTAAAAGAAAGAAAGGAAGATATTCTACTTTTAGCAGAGCATTTTAGAAAAAATTACTCAGAAGAAAACAGCAGGAAAGTTGATAAGATCTCAGATGAAGCAATGAAAATGCTAATGAATTACGATTGGCCGGGAAATGTCCGTGAACTTGAAAACGCGATCGAAAGGGCGGTTGTTATTTGCAAAGGCGATACAATTGAACCTGATCATTTTTTAATGCCTTATGATTACAAAACCGCACAAAATTACAATAATTTGAATGGAAATATAAAAAATCTTGGCGAAATTGAGAAAAAAATGATTCTACAAGTTCTCGAAGAAAATAGGGGAAATCGTACAAAAACGGCAGAAGAATTAGGAATTTCAGTTCGTACTTTACGAAATAAGATCCGTGATTTCCGCGAAATGGGTATTGAAATACCAAGTAAGTCCAATAATCGCAATTGAAAATATCACAAGCTAATACTTTTTTAATTCTGCTTGAAATTCTCCAGGTTTGAATTTATATTTGCAACAAATGAAACCAGATTGATAGTTAAAACTTTAAATCTCCAATTTTAAAGGCTTACCAAAATTTGTTATCTCCAGAACCATGATAGTAATAGCCGAAATCGTATTTTTACATTAATTACGGATTTTAGCATTGTCGGAATTATGAAAGCTGTGATGCTAAATATTTATAAAAATATTATTGCTTATGTTGACAGCAAGTAAGTTTTTGTCATTTGCGAATGACCAAAATGCTGCGGAAAAGTTAGGCTTGACAAAAGGAGATCGGGTTGAAATTGTGAGCTTAATTGGATAATAGTATGAACAGCCCTTCCGGTGGTACAAATTATGATCAATATGGGGAACACAATACGTATCGTCCTACCTATCTTCAAAGAATATTCCAACGAAAGAATAACAATCTCCAAATTGTATTATTTATCCTGACTATCGGATCAACTTATATTGTAGGGGGTATGGTATATTCTGTTACAATTATGAGTATTTTATTAGCTCATGAAATGGGTCATTACTTAATGTGTCGAAGACATAATATCGCTGCCACTTTGCCCTATTTTATTCCTTTTCCTTTTAGTCTATTTGGTACATTTGGAGCCGTGATTGCTATGCAACAGAGGATTCCAAATAGGAAAGCATTATTTGATGTGGCCGTTGCCGGACCTTTAGCCGGACTAGTGATTGTATTTCCGGCAATACTGTACGGATTGCAGCTTTCTGAAGTAAAGGAAATTAGCACATTACAGGACACAATCAGTATGGGAGAGCCTATTATATTTCAGGTAATACGACATTATATTTTCGGACCATTGCCCGAAGGAATGGATGTTTTTGTTCACCCAATGGCATATGCCGGCTGGGTTGGACTTTTTGTAACCGCACTTAACCTACTGCCGATTGGACAGCTCGATGGCGGGCATATCGCATATGCGATGTTTGGTAAAAAGTGTAGGTACGTTTTCGCAGTTGCGCTGGTATTTTTTGCCATCTGTTCATTTTTTTTCACCGGTTGGATACCTATGCTAATTCTATTGGTTTTTTTATTTTATAGGCATCCTCCAACCTGGGATGAGATTACACCTTTGGATTCAAATCGAAAAATGCTTGGATTTTTCATGTTCGTACTATTTATAATTACTTTTACTCCTGTCCCTTTCTATTTTTAGGGGTTTAATTGTTCGAATTTCAGATGAAAATTGCAGCAATTGGGGAATTGCTATGCGATATATCCAAATGAAAAATACCTGGGAAGTATCCCGATCAATATTGTTCATAATGTAGAGAGTATTGTTACAAAGGTATTCTATTCAGCCGTATAGGCAAAGATCCAAATGGTAAGGAAATGGAACAAAGGCTAATATCGGAAGGCGTTCAGACAATTTATTCTGTTTATACGGAAACAGTACGGTACCTGATTATAACTTTGAAAAATGAATAAATTAAAAACAATGTATTTTGAGAGGAATAAGGGATTCTAATTATAAGAAATATGTAAATAATTAAATTGAGATAAACTACTTAAAAGATTAGATTGAATAAGGTTCAATATTCTATTAAATTAAATACCTTAATTAGAATAAAATATTTTAGAAATCTCAATTCTATTAATTTGTTCTTTGGAAATTTAACTGTGGTTGGTGAATCTAGGGTCAAAAGATTAAGCTAGATTTTATAAATATAGATTTTATTGAATTGTTTTAATTAGGCGGGTAAATATTTTGTTGTTTGATTAATCATGGATGGATAGTGTTTGTGTGTTTGAATACACTATTAATTGCTTGACTTTAATCTAGTTTATCCCTCCGATATCACCCAAATAAAATAAATAGTTAGATTTGGAAATTCATATCTAGTCATTGTTTGATTTTGCACTAAAGGTGGATATTATAGGTATTTGTGCAATATCCTGGTGTATAGACTATTTTATCAATTGTCCTATATTATCTCGCCATAGTTAAGTACAAATAAATACTAAACTTCGAACTTAAAATTTAGAATAAAATAGTTACATCTGCTATATGAGTAAAGAAATTATTATCAATTCGTCTGTCTCCGGAGCTAGAATAGCAATTCTGGAAAGAAGTAAGCTGGTTGAATTATATGTAGAACTACCAGAGCAAGAAAGAATGGTTGGTAGTATTTATAAAGGCATTGTTGAAAATGTTATTAAAGGTATGGGCGCTGCTTTTGTCGATATTGGTTTGGGACAAAATGCATTTTTGAGATTTTCGGACATCGGTGAATTTTTTGAAAGCTACGGTCCCATTGGTGAAAGTGGCAAAAACGATAACCCTAGGAAAAATAATAGAAGTGAAGGAAAGAAAAGAGAAGTTCCCCTGATTACTGGCCAAAGTATCCTGGTTCAAATTACAAAAGAACCTCTAGGAACAAAAGGTGCAAGAGTAACTTCAGAGATTACTTTGCCGGGTCGCTTTCTTGTTTTAGTGCCACATTCAAAACATGTTGGTATTTCGAAGAAAATTGCCAATATTAGGGAAAAAAATCGATTAAAAAAGCTTGCTTATAGCCTTCGTCCAAAGGGATTTGGTTTAATCGTTCGAACGGTCGCTGAGGGAAAAGCGCAAAAAGATCTGCAATTTGATTTAGAAAATTTATTACGAAATTGGTCTAAAATCGAGCATCAGGCGAAAAGGGAGAATGGCCCTGTTATACTATATAAAGATATGGGAATGGTTTCTTCAATTATCCGCGATCTTTTTACATCGGACATATCACATGTTGTAGTCGATTCGCGAAGATTGTTTCGTGAGATTAGTAAATACTTGCGAGAGGTATCGCCCGATCTTGCCAAGAAGGTAGAATATTATAAAGGTATGAATCCAATTTTTGATGAATACAATATTGAAAAAGAAGTGGAAAAAGGTCTTTCTCGAAAGGTATGGCTGAAAAGCGGAGGCTCCATTGTTTTTGATCAGACTGAAGCACTAGTTGCAATAGATGTTAATAGTGGCAGGCATGTAAGCCAAAAAGAACATGACGAAACATCCTATAAAATTAATTCTGAAGCAGCATATGAAATTGCCAGACAGCTTCGGTTGCGTGACCTTGGCGGTTTAATCATTATTGATTTTATTGATCTGATTAATACTCAAAGAAAGAAAAAACTAATCACTCTTTTTCGTAGGGAATTAAAAAAGGATCGAGCCAAATCTAATATCTCAGATTTATCTAGTTTCGGTTTAGTTGAAATGACCCGGGAAAGGGTGAGGCCGAGTTTAATTAATTTTTTCTCTGAAACATGTTCTACTTGTAACGGAATTGGGCAAGTTCCTTCAAATCCGACAGTTGCTACAAAAATTGAGCATGCTATTAGACGTTTGCGTGACCGAACAAAGGAGAGAAGTATAAAATTGGTTGTTCACCCAATCCTTGAAAATTATTTAAATAATGGCATGTGGAATCGACTACGAAAAATTATGGTAAAATATTTTATTAGAATTCAGCTGAAGTCAGATTTGGAATTGGTCTACGGTGAGTTTAAAATCCTTTCAAAAAAAACTGATGAGGAGTTAACTAACGATATAAAAACTTGATATAAGTGGAGGTGATATATATATTCAGCAGTTGAATTTTATTCTAAAATGTCTAATTAAAAAATGATTGAAAAGAGGAGATATCTTCTTAATGTATGCAATAGTAGAAATATCAGGAAAGCAGTTTAAAATTTCTGAAAATGATGTTGTTTCAGTACCATTGTTAGATGAGGATGAGGGTAAGAAAGTCGAATTTGACCGGGTATTACTTGTCGCTTCTGACAAAGGGATAAAGATTGGTCAACCAGTTGTAAACGGCGTAAAAGTAAAAGCGAGTATTTTAGGCCACGATCGCGAAAAGAAAATTATCGTTTTTAAGAAAAAACGGCGAAAAGGCTATAAGGTCACAAGGGGACATAGACAACATTTCACAAAAATACAAATAGATAAAATTACAGCGGTTGCATCGAAGGGAGAAAATGATGGCTCATAAAAAAGGTGGTGGCAGTACAAGAAACGGCCGGGATAGTCAATCTAAGCGGTTAGGAGTAAAGGTATATGGCGGTCAAAAAATAACAGCTGGAGGTATTATTATTCGGCAACGGGGAACAAAAATTCACCCGGGATTAAATGTAGGAAAGGGGAATGATGATACTCTCTTCGCCAAAGAAGACGGTGTGATAGAGTTTAGACAGATAGGACGTTCCAGAAAAGTTGTAAATGTTATTACAGCTTAAAGAGAGTTCCTCTTAATTTGTTTCCATATCGGAGCTAAAACAATGAAAGTTACAGTTATTGGTGCAGGGCATGTTGGTGCTACTGTTTCCCAAAGAGTGGCTGATAAAGATATCGCTGAGGAAGTTGTTATAGTTGATATTTTGGACGGTATCCCTCAAGGAAAAGGTCTTGATATGTGGGAATCAGCTCCGATTGAGGTATTTGACACACGTATCGTGGGTACAAATGGTTATGAGGAAACAGTGAATTCCGATGTTGTTGTTATTACTGCCGGGATTGCTAGAAAGCCGGGGATGAGCCGTGATGATTTGGTAAATACTAATACCGATATCGTAAAGTCTGTAACAAAAAGCGTTGTTGAAAAATCGCCTAATTCCATTATAATCGTCGTTTCAAACCCACTTGATGTAATGACTTATGTTGCTTATAAGGTGAGTGGATTTTCTCACAACAAGGTAATGGGAATGGCTGGAATTCTGGACACTGCGCGATACCGGTCATTTCTTGCCATGGAATTAAATGTATCAGTGAGAGATATTCAAGCTATGGTGCTGGGTGGGCATGGAGATAGTATGGTTCCACTTCCTGATTATACAACCATAGCTGGAATTCCCTTAAAGCATTTTTTGTCTGAGGATAAGATCAATCAAATTATCGAACGGACTCGAAAAGGCGGTGGCGAAATTGTATCGTTACTAAAAAGTGGTAGTGCGTATTATGCTCCTGGTTCTGCTGCAGCAGAAATGGTGGAGGCAATCGCTAAAAACAATCATAGAGTATTGCCTTGTGCAGCCTGGTTGACCGGGCAATATGGAATTTCCGATACATTCGTAGGCGTTCCTGTGAAACTGGGAGCCAGTGGTATTGAAGAAATATTGGAAATTCCTTTGTCTGATGGCGATATCACTG
This sequence comes from candidate division KSB1 bacterium, assembly GCA_022566355.1. Taxonomy (NCBI): domain Bacteria; kingdom Pseudomonadati; species Candidatus Zhuqueibacterota bacterium. The sequence goes on along the minus strand of JADFJB010000036.1, from coordinate 12,424 downwards.
CGCTCCGAAATTCTGCTGATGAAGTAAAAGCGAATATCCAAAATCTTCCTTTATAAAATCTGCTTGAAAAGTTGTTTATTATTCATTTTATTCAATTATGACGAATTATAGAATAACTTTCCTTTTTTCGAATAATCGCGGATAATCTTTGCGATTTCGAATCGCTTGCCATATTTAGATTCCAGGTTTTCCATAATAGAAAGAACCTCTTTGCTTCCTAAAGAGTCTAAATATCTGAAAGGTCCTCCCAAGAAAGGAGGAAAACCAAGGCCAAGAATAGCGCCAAGATCGCCATCTCGAGGTGAATTTAATATATTTTCTTGTAAGCAATAAGCAGCTTCATTTACCATTGCCCAGGTTAATCTTTGGTAAATATCCTTATCATCAATCGTTTTTCTGTTTACACCGCCAAAGAAAGCATAAACAGTGGGATTTATGCTTTTTCTCTTTTTTCTAGTGAGAAAGTCAACTTTTGATTTATCCTTGTATCGGTAAAATCCTATTTTATTTTTCTTGCCCATATATCCGGCTTCGAATAGATCTTTCATTTTCGTACTACCCTCAACGCCCCTTTTTGCAAAGAGCTTTGACAAAACCTCGGTAACGTGAGCGCAAACATCAATCCCTATTTCATCCATCAAGGTAAATGGCCCAACCGGAAATCCGAATTTCTTCATAGCATCATCAATCTGTTCAATATTTCCTCCTTCTTCTAATAGAAGTATTGCTTCATTTAGCATTGGTGCTAATATCCGGGTGGTATAAAAACCGGGGCCATCCTTAACCACAATCACAGTCTTTCCTTGTTTGATTCCAGTCTCTACAGCCGTTGCAACCACCCAATCAGCTGTTTGGTTGGTTTTGATGATTTCGAGCAAAGGCATTTTATGAACCGGGGAAAAATAGTGCATACCAATCACTTGTTCAGGTTTAATCGCGTTTTTGGCAATATCTGAAATGGGGAGTGAAGAGGTATTACTGGCAAAGATTGCGTTATCATCCGAAATTTCTTCAGTCTCTTTCAAGATCGTTTGTTTTAATTTTAAATCTTCAAATACTGCTTCAATAATCAAATTTGCATTTTTTAATGTGTCCTGGTTTATCGACCCTGAAATTCGACTCATAATTAAGTCTCTTTCAAAATGAGTCAAAGCTTTTTTACGCACTTTTCCGCTTAATTCTTTCCAGATTGTTTTTGTGCCTTTGCCTATGGAGTCATAGTTGATGTCTTTGAGTACAACCTCCATTCCATTATTTGCGCTGATCATTGCAATTCCCGAACCCATTAAACCGGCGCCAAGAACGCCAATTTTTTCCACTGGCTTAGCCTTTTCTTTCATCGGATTTTTTTTGACTGCATTCATACTGAAAAAAAGATTGACCAACTGTTTTGATTCCGGAGAAACCATTAACTCACCAAATCTTTTGGATTCAGCGTTTAATCCTTCTTGCATTCCTTTGGATAGACCAATTTCAACGCAATCAATAATTTTTAATGGGGCAGGATAGTTCCCTTTAGTACTCTTTGCAACAGCTTGCCTGGCCTTGGAAAGGATTAAATTCCTTCCAAATGACGTTCCTTCCAGCAGTTTTTCTAAGGTCGATTTGTTTGCTTTACGAGGCTTTTTCCCAATTAGAGAAAGAGCTGCAGTTTTTGCCGCAATATCCAAACCATAAGGGTGATGGAGTTCATCAACTAATCCCATTCTTTTTGCCTGATGGGGATAAACATTTTTTCCTGTAAGCATTATATTCAAAGCTTTTTGAATTCCGACAAGACGCGGTAAACGTTGAGTACCCCCACTGCCTGGTAGAAGCCCCAGCTTGACTTCAGGTAGCCCTAAAATGGTTTTTGGGTCATTGCTTGCAATGCGGTAATGACACGCTAGTGCAATCTCTAATCCCCCACCAAGTGCTGCTCCATGTATTGCCGCAACGACCGGTTTTGAGAAATTTGCCAGCCGGCTTAAAAGCTGATTCCCATTACGGCTTGCTTCTTCAGCTTGGGTTGCATCTACAATTGCCGTGAAAGCATCGATATCCGCTCCAGCAATAAAATTGTCCGGTTTTTTACTAATCAAAATAATAGCCTTTACTTCATCATCATTTTCCAAAGTATTTAGCAGGGTTTCAAATTCACTGATCAAATCGAATGATATTTTATTAATTTTATCATGCGGATGATCCAACCAAACAAAAGCAACATCGTCTTCTTTGACTACATGTGTGAACGACATTTTTAATTCCTCCAAAACTCATTCATGCGTTTGAATATGGTTTAGTTTAAACGCTCCATTAAAATTGCATTACCAATTGCACCGGAAGCACAAGAGGCGATCAATCCAAATTGACCGTCTTCACGAATAAGTCGATTTGCTGTGGTTGTTGCCAGCCTTGCACCAGTGGCTCCAAAAGGGTGTCCCAGGGAAAGTGATCCACCCAGTGTATTAAATTTATCCATAGGAATTTGGCCAATTTTTTTGCTTTTGCCTAAATTGTCTTTTGCAAACTGAGTGGAATCAAGACATTTTAAATTAGCAAGAATTTGCGCCGCAAAAGCTTCGTGAAACTCGAATACGTCAATATCTTTAATGGTTAATCCTGTCATATCTAGAAGTTTAGGGGTTGCATAAGCCGGTCCTAGTAATAATTCTTCCTTTGGATCTTGTGCTGTATATGTATATGCATTAATTGCAACTTTAGGTTTAAACCCTAAGCTTTTTGCTGTGTCCTCGGCCATTAAAAGCACAGTGCTTGCACCGTCGGTTAAAAAAGAGGAATTCGCTGCAGTTAAAGTGCCATAAGGTTTCATAAAGGCTGGTCTCAATTTCTGTAATTTTTCAATTGTTGAATCTGCACGAGGACCATTGTCTTTAAGAATTGGTATGAATTTAGGTGGCGCCATAACAGGTTGGATCTCTTCATTGAATAGTCCATTTTCAATAGCATTTGCAGCACCCAAATGCGACCGAAGTGCATATTCATCCTGTTCTTCCCTCGAAATACCCAATCTGGCAGCTAGTCGGTCACAATCCATTCCCATTGTCCGGCCGGTGGAATATTCCGAAATAGATGGAATTTCCGGCAGCAAATCACTAAAACCAAGTCCTTTAATGAATTTTAGGTAATCTGTAGTCTTTTTATATTTCTGGGTTTCGATCAACTTTTTTCTGAATTTTTTCCTGAAGAGTATGGGTATGTCAGACATACATTCAGTTCCACCAGCAATTACAACATCAGCTTGATATGTTTGTATTAAATCTACACCACTGGTTATTGCTTGGTTTGAAGATATACATGCCAGCGTCACTGTGAAAGCGGGAATATTATGAGGTAAACCAATAGCCAGGGCTGCTTCTCTGGCTACATTGCTGGTTTGAATATTCGAAATAACAGTTCCCATGATAACCTGGTTTACCATTTTTTTATCAATTCCAGAACGGTCAATTAAAGCCTTAATTGCATATCGTGCAAGATCATATGAAGTTAGATCTTGATATTCAGTGCTGGAACGTAGAAAAGGAATGCGGCAACCATCAACCAAAACTGCTCTTCGTATGCTTTGCTTATAAGTTTTCATAAAGCATTCTCTCTTAAACACATTATTGAATACTTATCGATTAGTTAGTTTAGTTATTCATTTGGAAATAAATATACATTATTAAATATTTTTTTTTAAAACAGTAAAAGTTATCCAATTTAGGTTTCAGTAAAATTAACTCGGGTTTTGATTATTAACCTGGATTATTCAACATAGAGAAACACAGAAAAACATTATTGAATGAAAACAAGAGGTTAAGATAATATTTGAATATTAATTCTTGCATAAAAATCCACTTTTATAATTTTGATTTAACTTCAAAATATTTCATTATTTATAATCTCGATGTTCTTCGGTGTTTTTGATCAGCTTAATTTTCTTGAGGGGTGATGGTAAACACAGAAATAAATGACTATCGCCGTTTTTTATCTCCTACAATATTTTGTTTAATCCTTATCTTTCCTAGGTTTTGACCCTAATTGGGTTAATTAATCACCATTTTTTGTCTCATTGATTACTATTGTTTCTTATTGATACACTTATTTCAATCTTTAGAAAATAGAATGAATAGATAACCTTATTATAATCAAACAATTAGGGATGTATAAAAATCAATATTTTGTGGTATGCGATTTGCCCTTATAAAGGCAATTGTCATTTCTTGATTAAAGCAATCCAAAAACTAAGGTTTGGATGATAAACTACCCGTTAATAAGCATAATCATAACAGCTGATTGTCCACTTCCTCAAATTGAGCAAAGTCTAAGATCATTGACTCAATTGAAATATCCGAAAGATAAATTAGAATTCCTGTTAATTATGTCTCCTTTAAGACCAGTACCAAAAGTGCCTCAATTTGAATCCAGGTTTAGTATTATCCAGTTTGATTGCGGAATAAAATGGAATAAGGAAGAAGCCAGGTTTGAGGGATTATCATTAGCAAAAGGAAAATATATTCAATTTATGGATGCTTGCCTAAACTTGAAAACCAAATGGTTAAAAGAAGCGATTACAAACTTTGTTAAACAAAATGTTATTGGTGTAACAGGATTTGTCACACAAAACGAAGGAGCACATAATGGAAATGGAAATTTAGGTAATCCAGTGGATTTTATAAATTTGGACAAATTAGTCCTTCTCCGAAATGGACTGTTTGATAAAAATTGGTTAGTGCATTTATTTGATAATAGCAAAATGACTAGTCCAAATCTTAACAATAAAACCAATTCCGAAAAGCTCATACAGGTTGCAACCAAAATGGCACAAGAAAATGTCGATACAGCTTTGTCTAGTCAAACAAATAATCCAAAAGTTTCAAATGGATTTTTAAGTATGTTATCTAAATACATATTTGTTAGAAGCCACATTTAAAGAATCTATCTGATGAATAATAGCATAGAACAAACCGCGACAGACCTTAGTATTAGGAATTATTGGGCGAAGAAACTCTTTTCGATTACTTTTCGAAATAATCTAAAAATTGCACGACAAGCCCTTTGCTATGATGCAGGCTTAAATTTATATTCAGTTGATCCATCTGCCATACCAGCCAATAAACTTTATTCTATGGAATTAGGAGCAAAAGCCTTGATTAAGGTATGGCCATTTATTCATGACAATCTTTTGGAAATAGGTTGTGGAAATAAACCATATGTTCTTCTGATTAATTCTTTAGTCAGTAAATACATTGGCATAGATTTGCCAAATTGGATTGAACAAGATCAATCAGACTGTTGGGCCGATGGATTAACGCTTCCTTTTAAATATGAATCATTTGATACTGTCCTATCCCTGGATATGCTAAACAAAGTTGCATCGCCAACCCATCTTTTTCGTGAGGCCAATAGAGTTTTAAAGCGCCATGGTCATTTCGTCGTGATGGTCTCAAATGAATTCTCTATCACTGATAGACCAGTCTTTGCAAATTATACGGCGGATGGTTTAAGGATGCTTGCAGAACAAAATGGGTTTAATGTTCAAGTGCTTAATTCAAAAGGAAAAAAAATTCCTTATTTTATTAATTCTATAGTCCAGACTATATTCTATGGAATAAATTTGCTAAGAAAGTCAGAGAACAAAAATCAAAAGCCAAACACAATTTTAACGATGTTTGAACGAATATTAAGAAAGCTACAAAAAATATTATTGAAAGTTACACCTGAAAAATCAATTAATTGTGGGGAAGAACTAAGTGAAATAAATGGTAGGAACAGAGATTCGAGATTTCACATGGGGTACATGCTGGTTGCAAAAAAGGTATTTAATCTCAATGAGTTTAGCTATTAGAAGCCTATAGTCAGAATTTAAGTTTCGAAATATTTTTTTAGTGCAGATACGAAAGCATCAAGTTCATCCGTTGATCTTTTTTCGGTAACTGCTACCAAAAGTTGGTCTTTTCGGTTTGGATAAATTCTTCCTAAATCCAAGCCTGCAAGTATTCCTTCATGTTTGAGTTTTTGAATTACAGTACATGCTTCCGCAGGACATTTTATGACAAACTCTTTAAAAAATAAACTGTTGCTCAAAAGACTAAAAGTTTTCAGTTGAGAAATCTTTTCAGCTAAATAATGACTTTTTTGTAGACATTGTTCAGCAACTTCCTTAATTCCTTGCTTTCCTAGCAATGAAAGATAAATTGTCGCCGCCAAGGCATTTAAAGCTTGATTTGTACAAATATTAGATGTCGCTTTTTCTCTTCGAATATCTTGTTCGCGGGTTCTAAGAGTCATGACAAATCCACGACGGTTTTCGGAATCAACAGTTTCGCCAATTAATCTTCCAGGTAGTTTACGGACCAGCACCTTATTTACGCAAAAAATACCTAAGTATGGACCACCAAAGCTTAGGGGATTTCCTAATACTTGTCCCTCTCCGGTAACGATATCAGCCCCATAATCACCTGGAGCGGAAATAACTCCAAGTGAAATTGGATCAATGGAAGCGACAAAAAAACTGTTAGCATCATGAATGATATGTTCTAATTCATCTACAATTTCAAGGTTTCCAAAAAAATTCGGATGTTGAATGAAGACACCCCCAGTTGGTTCGGAAAGTAAAGATTTCAAAGCACTTAAATCAGTGACCCCATTTTCATTGAGTGGAATATTGATTAGCTCAATTTTCTGGCCATCCGCATAGGTTTGCATAACTTTTTTATAATACGGATTAATCCCTGCGGAAACCAACATCCGCTTTGAATCTTTAGAACTATTGGTTAATAAAACAGCCTCAGCCAAAGAAGAGCCACCTTCGTAGAGAGACGCGTTAGTGATCTCCATTCCCGTTAACTCACAGATCAACGTTTGATATTCAAATGCAACTTGGAGAGTGCCTTGGCTAACTTCAGGTTGATAGGGAGTATATGCTGTATAGAATTCTGACCTGGATATAATATGATCAACAGCACTAGGAACATAATGGTCATACGCCCCCCCACCAATAAAACAAGAATATTGGTTGATATTTTTATTTTTTTCAGCAAGGTTCTGCAATAACCGAACCGCTTCCAGTTCGGATAGTTGCGCCGGTAAGTTTAATTCGCCTGATATTCTGGCATTTTGGGGAATTCCGGTAAGCAGCTGTTCAAATGAGTCAATTCCAATTGTGTTTAATATTTTCTTTTCATTTTGTTCTGTATTTGGTATAAATGGCATTCAGTTCCTCGTAATAGGTTTAACCTTTACTCTATGATTTTTGCGTATTCATCTGCATCCAAAAGGTGTTCTTCCTCACCAGGATCTGATACTTTGATTCTAATAATCCAACCCTCTCCATATGGATCTTCGTTGATTAAATGGGAATTTTCTTCAAGTAAAGTATTTACTTCCACAACTTCGCCAGAAATAGGAGCAAAGAGGTCAGCAACAGTTTTAACTGCTTCGATTGTTCCGAAAGGTTCCATATGTTGAACCAGTTCACCGACATTAGGTAATTCTACAAATACTACGTCGCCGAGTTCGCTTTGTGCATAATCTGTCACTCCAATAGTAGCAACATTATCTTCGAAAAGCACCCATTCATGCTCCTCTGTATATTTTAAATCTTGGGGGATCATTTCCTACTCCTCTTTTTGATTTGCCAATTGTTTCCCGTTCTCCAAAAACGTATCCATAAAATGGATATCGAAATTGCCATTCCTGAAATCTTCATTTCTGATAATTCGTAGGTGCAAGGGAATTGTGGTCGAAATACCTTCGATTACAAATTCTTCTAACGCTCTTTCCATTCTTTTAAGTGCTTCCTCCCTTGTTTTTCCTTGGACGATTAGCTTAGCAATTAACGAATCATAATAGGGAGGAATAACATACTGAGCATAAGCGTGAGTGTCAACCCTAATTCCAAATCCTCCCGGTATATGAAAATATGTTATTGTACCAGGTGAGGGTGCAAAATTTTTATCCGGGTTTTCTGCGTTTACGCGACATTCAATTGCATGACCACGCATTTTAAATGTCTGTGAAAATTCATTGATCCTTTCACCTGCTGCAATTCGTATTTGTTCCGTAATAAGGTCAATGCCAAATACACTTTCAGTAACAGGGTGTTCTACCTGGATCCTGGTGTTCATTTCCATAAAGTAGAAATTATTATCAGGTTCAAGTAAAAATTCGATCGTACCGGCACTTCTATAACTCGCAGCTTTTGCTCCTTCTAGTGCAGCCGATGTAATTTTTTTTCGTAATTCATCATCAACTGCAGGCGAGGGGGATTCCTCAATTAGTTTTTGGTGCTTCCGCTGAATAGAACATTCTCTTTCACCGAGAGTGATCACATTTCCATAATGGTCTGCTAGAATTTGAACTTCAATATGTCTCGGTTTTTGAAGAAATTTTTCAAGATATAAATCCGAATTTCCAAATGCTGCGTTGGACTCATTTTGAGCTGCTAGATATGCGGTTTCCAATTCGTTTTCATTGTGGACGACACGCATACCTTTACCACCACCGCCGGCTGATGCTTTTAGAATGATGGGATAACCAATAGTTTTGGCTGATTTTTTGGCTGCATCACTGTTTTTTAGAACTCCTTTGCTACCGGGTACAATTGGTACTCCGGCTTCCTTCATTAATGTTTTAGCGAAGGCTTTATTTCCCATCTTATCGATAATACTTGCAGGAGGACCAATAAACTGCATATTACAAGATTCCGTAATGTCAGCAAAATGGGCGTTCTCTGCTAAAAAGCCATATCCAGGATGGATAGCGTCTGCATTCGTAACTTCCGCCGCACTGATTATGCGGGGGATATTTAAATAACTTTCATAACTGGGTGGGGGCCCAATACAAACAGCTTCGTCAGCAAAACGAACATGAAGCGAGTCAGTATCTGCAGATGAATAAATTGCAACTGTTTTAATGCCAAGTTCTTTACAGGCCCGAATGACTCGAAGAGCTATTTCTCCGCGATTTGCGATCAATATTTTATTAAACAAAATTACTCCGGAAATCAGCCCTTGTTTGAATTTTATTCTTCTTTTACTCGAAAGAGAGGTTGATTATACTCAACAGGATTTCCATTGTCCACAAGGATTTCAACGATAGTACCACTTACCTCTGCCTCAATTTCATTCATCAATTTCATAGCTTCGATAATACATAAAATCTTTCCGGGAGTAATCCGGTCACCTATTTCTACATATAAATCACTATCCGGAGACGGTTTACGATGAAAGGTACCAACCATCGGAGACCGTATTACATGGTCCTTTGTTTGTTCATCAGAAATAGAGGGCTTTGCTGCAGGTGTATCTGAAATACTGGTTTCCGAAATTGATTTTTCCTGAATATTATTTACTTTCTCTGTAATGATAATATTTTCTGCCGGAACTGAGGTTGATAACTTATGATTATCGCTAATATTTTTAATAATTTTAACTTTCCTTCCCCAACGGGAAACCTCCAATTCCGCAATATTACTTTCTTCGACTAGCTTAATTAAATTGCGAATCATTTTAACATTCATGATTCCTCCCAATAGTGGGTTTTATATTGAAACGTTGAAATGTCATACTCTTTCAACATATTCGTTTGTGCGCGTGTCAATTTTAAGTTTGTCCCCTTCTTCAACAAATAAAGGGACCTGAACGGTCGCTCCGGTTTCCAGATGAGCAGGTTTGGTTGAACCAGACACAGAATCTCCTTTTAAGCCCGGTTCTGTTTTAACGACTTCCAATTCGACAAAATATGGAAGTTCAATACCAATAGGCTCAGATCCATGAAAAAGTAAATCCGAATCATTTCCTTCCTTTAAATAATTTACAGAATTTCCTAAGAAATCGGCATCCACAGTAACCTGGTCATATGTATTTTTATCCATGAAATAGAAATGATCGCTATCTTTATAAAGATATTGCATCGACTTTTTTTCAACTCGAACATCTTTTAATTTCTCTTCAGATCGAAATGTCCGCTCAACGACTCGTCCTGTTTTCATATGTTTTAATTTTGTTCGAACGAAAGCACCACCTTTGCCGGGCATTACAAGCTGAGCTTCTGTAATTTGCCAGAGTTCTTTTTCCAATTCGAGAACCATACCCGACCTAAAACTCGATGCTTGTGCCATTTACCGCCTTAATTATTATTAATAAATAGTAAATTCAGAAAAATATTTGAGAATATAATTGCAATAACATAAAAAGTCAATAGATTGTTGGCTTCAAAATTATTAAGATTATTACTAATTTATATATCATTTCCTACTAAAAATCGCCAGAATAAATAATATGTTTGATTGGGTTTTGATTTTAGATACAAATTTCTTTTTTTTGATCAATAAATCAATGGCTAATTCTGTATTCGATGTGGTTATGCCGTTCATTACAAATGATAAAAATTTTAGAATCCCGATTTTGCTGGTTTGGATAGGATTAATTATTTTTGGAGGAAAACGGGGCAGGATTGCCGCAGCGCTGATTATTCCGTTAATTATATTAACGGATTATGTCAGTAGTTCTGTCATAAAACCGTTAGTTGAGCGAATAAGACCCTGCAATGCTTTGGAAGGTGTGCGGTTATTGGTTTCATGTTCCAAGGCTTTCTCGTTTACATCTTCTCATGCAACCAATATATTTGGCGCAGCTTTCTTTTTTTCCAGACTTTACCCGAAAACAAACCTGTTTGTTTTTATCTTTGCCGGAACGGTGGGTTATTCCCGGTCTTATGTTGGAGTCCATTATCCATTCGATGTCATTTGCGGAGGTCTTTTGGGTATTTTCTTAGCCTGGTTAATTCTCTTCACATATCAAAAAATTACTTCAAAATATTTTTTAAAATATGTAATTGAATAAAGCATCCTGATCTCAAGAAACAATCCTCTTTGATTTTTTCGGATCTGGCGACAGTGGAAAAGCCAATATGTAATCAGACGATTGATCGTTGGAATTATTATACAACGTAAAGAAGTTTGAAGGTGGTGCTCACTGTTCAAGAAGTTATTTCTCTTGCGAGGGCAGTTAAAAGCTTATAACTTTGGGAATGTTATCAAGAAACCATAGAATAATATATTAGCCCAGTTCCTATAGCTTGGAAAACGAATGCCGTTCCGGGAAAGTCTAAAACTGAAAGTTAAAAAGAAAGCAGATTTTCGATGCTGCATGTGCCAGGGGTTAGTTAACGATGTACATCACATAATTCCTGAGAAGGACGGTGATCCAAATACGATAGACAATGCTGCTCCACTATGTGCAGGTGATCATAGAACGTATGGGAACAATCCAGATTTTAGGAAAACCATTATACAGATGCGGGATTACTGGTACGAAACGTGTGAATTGAAAAGAAATGCATTGCAACGATATGATGAGACGATCTTTGAAAAGGTCGATGAGATACAGAGAGAGATGAAGGGAGGGTTTGCAGAGGTCAGATATGCTCTGGCCAACTTTTATAAGGGAAAATTGCATGAGATTGAATCGGCGGCTACACCAGATGGTTTGTCCGAAGCAATATCTGCCATAGCGTCGGGCACCTCTGTGACCCCAATCTTTGAAATAGCTGCAAAGGAATCAAGACCATTTCTAAGCAGATTGTTTATCAATTTACCAACAACCAAAGAGGTGGGAGTGTGGATAGAAAATCGTGGTAAGGGCATAGCCCACCTCACGCCATATGACATTGTTATCAATGGTGATATAAAGTCAAAACATAAAATCCAAACATTAGCCGATTGGAAAACGGTATTGAAAAGGCTCGGGATCAATCACCCTTGGGTAAATATGGCAGCAATTCGAGGGAAAATAGTTATTGCGCCTGGAAACAAAATTTTAGTACTCAGGATTGCACCGAGTGAATTTAGCATTGAGAGATATCAAAAATTTATTGAAGCTATTGACAGAATAGAATTTCTTCTTTCATATAAATCTTCAACGGGTAATGAATTTTACTTTCAGTTTTGACGGTCTAAAAATTCAATAATTAAGTCTGATAAACTATTTTAGCCAGTTTGTACTTTAATGACTTAAAACCGAGGAAAAAGTAAGTGAACCTGAAGGAAAAAATAGAAAATCACTTAGTTATCGTGGTAGTGGTTATGTTTGGTGCTGGAGCATCCTTGGCGTGGTTCGTTGCGAATGAAGTTTTAGTGCGCCCACGAGACTTTACCATTCAACAGCAAAAAGAGACAATTGCTGAGCTACGAGAGAAGATAAAACAACAAATGACATCTACGGAAAAAATAGGGAAGGATCAAAAGGAAACCCTTGAAGCCGAGTTAAGACCATTTCTAATCAGATTGTTTATCAATCAACCTACAACTAAAGAGGTGGGATTGTGGATAGAAAATCATGGTAAGGGCGTTGCACACCTTATGCCATATGACATTGTTATCAATGGTGATATAAAGTCAAAACATAATATCCGAACATTAGCCGATTGGCAAACGGTATTG
>JADFJB010000035.1 GCA_022566355.1 candidate division KSB1 bacterium | reverse complement strand
CTTCAACGCCGGCTCTTCTTGCAATATCAGGATATGTCAGATTTTTATGGATAGCTGCAAAACCACCTATTGGTACTGGTTCCGTATCATAAGCAACAAAAATGATGTCTTCTTCTTCCTTTGGAGGCGGCGGAGGCGGCGGTGGCTCTTCATCAAAATCTATCTCTGTCTCTTCTATCGTCAAATCGTCAGGAATATCTTCATCTTCAGTTGGTATGGGAACTGCGGGTCGTGGAGGCGGGGGTGGCCGATCAATTTGTTCTGTTAATGGAATTTCATCAACATCGATGATGACTTGCTCTTCGCTGGCTATTTCAAGGTCAGACTCGAACCTTTTAAAAGCCTGGAACGTGATCAACAAAATTAGAAGAGCAATCACCAAGGAACCTTCGATTATCTTACGGTAATTAAGCTTAAATTTCATACGTTCTGTCAAATTTTCCATAGGACTTCTCCCGTTATTTTGGTGCAAACTTGGTAGAATAATTTATTTTTAAAGCATCGGCTTCCCGAAGTTGCTGCTGAACTCCGGAAACAGTTTTCATATTAGCTAAACGATCAATCCGCAGCGAAACCACGATTCTTGGATTTGCAACCCGTTTTTCATACATTAAGGAAGCAACTTGTTTCAACTCTAGAAGTATATCGTCAATGGAGATTTGATCGTCCTGATCAATCCATATATAACTTACATTCCGCTTCCCCGGTAATTTTTCTATTTGACTAGCAGAGGGTAGCTCGATAGCTAGTCCTTTGTATTGCTGGAATACGGTTGTAACCATAAAAAAAAGTATCAACATAAAAACGATGTCGGGCATGGAAGCTGTGGGAATTTCTGTTTTAGCACCACCCTTTTGCTTAAATTGGACGCGTTGGGGAGGTGTATATGGTGCAGTGATTTCTTGATTTTTGTTCACATCATCAGACATAAAAAAACTCCTGTTCGTATTAGACTAACCATAGGATGGATAGTTTCCACTAAAAACTAAACATCAGGTTCGGCCAATGAAATTCTTTTTGCCCCGGCCATTTTTATCTGGTCTAACGTTTTTATATAAACTTCATATTTTGTCTCTCTGGCAGTTTTTAATGAAACAATAAGCAGTTTATTGTTAGCAAGCTTCAGGGAGATAATCTCATGAATCAAGTTGATTTGAACCGGTTTTTCGTCTATCAATACTTTACCTCCGGCATTAATGAGAACGGTACAGATATTCTTTTTCTGAATTTCAATATTCTGACCAATCGGCGGCAAGGTGAGACCTAAACCTTTATCAACATCAATTGTGGTAACAACCAAGAAAAAAATCAATAGCAAAAAAGCAATATCCGCCATGGAAGCAGTAGGAATTTCAGCCCCGCTTTTTCGTTCTTTTTCTAACATCATAGTGTTAATTCCTTCATTTATGCTTTTAACTTAGCTTGTCTTTCAAATAATGCATCAACAAAGGTAACCGAACTTTCTTCCATATCAATAATAATTCGATCAACCTTCGATACAAAATAATTATGGGCCAACTGAATAATAATAGCAACAACCAATCCAAATGCTGTTGTTAAAAGCGCAACCGAAATACCACTTGCAACAATACTTGGAGAAATATCATTGGCTACTGCAATCGCATCAAAGGATTGAATCATTCCTGCTACTGTGCCTGTAAAACCAAGCATTGGGGCTAAACTTATTACGGTTCCTAACCAGATTAATCCTCTCTCTAAAAATGCCATTTCAATAGAACCGGCGTTCATGATCGCTTTTTCCACGTAATCTATGCCTTTATCCATACGCATAAGGCCCGCATGAAAAATTGATGCGATCGGTCCGCGAGTATTCTCGCAAACTTCTTTCGCAGCATCAATTCCGCCTTCATCCAGGGCAGATCTTATTTTTTCCATAAACTTTCTTGTATTTATAGTTGCCCGAGTGAGACTTATAAACCTTTCTATACTTATTGCTAAACCAAAAATCAAGAAAAATAAAATTGGCCACATAAAACCACCGCCTTTAATAAATAATTCAACCATGATTTCCCAATCTCCTTTTGTTAATTAAAATGATTATTTGACAAATGATTTCTTTACTGTAACAATAACGGAACGATATTAATTAATATTTTGTAAAAAGTCAACACATTTTTTTCAAAAAAATTATGCCCTCAGGGAATTAATGTATCTAAAGCAAACTTTTAATGAAATTTATGTATAAACGCAAATCTATATAAATTATATTGTCCTAAAAACATAAATCCTATAAATTAAGATTGCTTATATTTCATTAAAAAAAGTTGGGAATATCATGATTATTAATCCGGACATCGAAGAATACATATTAAATATGCACAAAAAACACCCCATCCTAAAAGAAATGGAAGATTTCGGACGAAGTTTAAACTTTCCTATCCTGGGTCCTATGGTGGGTACCATTCTGCTTCAGTTTACATTGGCAATTAATGCGAAACGAATTATGGAATTGGGATCGGGATTTGGATATTCTGCTTTTTGGTTTGCTATGGGCCTGCAGGACGATGGAAAGATCTATTGTACAGATTATTCCGTAAAAAATAAACAAATTGCCGAAGAGTATTTTTCAAGAGCCGGACTTGAAAAAAAAATAAACTTTTCGGTAGGGGATGCTATTGAATTTTTAAACCAAGCTGAAGGGGAATTTGATATTATCTTGAATGATATACAAAAAACCTCGTATCCCATAGCTTTTGAAAATATGCTCAGTAAATTACGGCCTGGTGGTGTGCTAATCAGCGATAACGTACTCTGGAAAGGCAAAGTTGTTTCACCATCCGATGATGAAACAATAAAAGCTATCCGTGAATTTAATCAACTTATTTTCAACTCCGATAAAGTTGTTTCTACCATCCTGCCAATACGTGATGGTATAAGTATTTCTATCAAAAAGTGAATTTCTAACTCTTTTCTTATTTGTTACGAATACTTAACTTGACTTTTGCATAATCCCGGTACATATTACTAATTAAATTAATACAAAATCCGTTCTTCCTAGAATACCAATTATTAATCATAGATAACAACTGAAGTCAACTCTATTAGTCGTGAATTCGAATATTTACACTACCGCTTTGAACGTGCGGTTTAGCTCCTTTTAAACAAATACAAATTGTTATCTACAGTTTATCTAAAGTGCTGTCGATATATAAAATGTATTGTTGCCAAATCTGCAACTGATCATTTAGTAAAATTCAAATTGTCAGATAAAAACGAAAATTAGATTATCCTGATTCGTTAGCAAGGAACTCATTTGAAAAATGAACAGTTGAAGAATCAATAAAATCGTTATCATTTAACTGGAGATTGATTTATGAACCACCAAGCAAATAGCTTTTGGGATAAAGCACTGTATAGGGATAGTGAGAGTAAACCAACTACGGCTGCTCCGGTAAAAACATTATCTAAACCTTATTCTCAGTACTTCGCCCAAATCAGAAAATCAATGCTATCATTAGAAAATGTAATTGAAACTCAAGAATTCTTCACAGCCACCTGGAAATGGACCTGGAGTTATGAAATTAATTCCCGAAAACTTTTATATATACATCCATGCGAAGATGCAGTTATCGCGACTTTCATTATTTCCCAAAAAGAAGAACTAAAACTACTTAATTCCGATGCGATTGATACTGACATGAAACAAGCAATTCGTCACGGTAGAAATGCCAGAAATGTTCGGTGGATTTTTTATAATGTCACATCACCTCTGCAAGTTCAAACTCTTATTGATGCGATTACCTTAAAACACAAAATATTATCTCAACCAAGAAAAGTAAGACAAGTCGAAGCTATTGCTTCCTGAACCTGGTTTCAAGAAAGAATCCGTCCTAAAATGTATCCTTCCTAAATTTTTAAAAAAAATTTTAATTTTAATACCATACCCTTCCGTGATTTCCAATTCTATTGATTTTTTAGTGTCAACAAGATATATTAGTGACCGCTAAAATATTGCGTTTAAAATAATTTCCGTAAAATTTTGCAAAAAAATAGGTGGTTTAAATTTTACTTTCTAGTCTAAATCATCTCTGCAATATTTGAATCTTTATTTTACGAATATATAAATTGACCATGAAGGAATATGAATGAATGTAATTCAATCTGATG
The DNA here is from genome assembly GCA_022566355.1 of candidate division KSB1 bacterium. Taxonomy (NCBI): domain Bacteria; kingdom Pseudomonadati; species Candidatus Zhuqueibacterota bacterium. The sequence goes on along the minus strand of JADFJB010000035.1, from coordinate 32,401 downwards.
TTGGTTGGATCGAAGTTATTTGTGGTAGTATGTACAGTGGCAAAAGTGAAGAATTAATCCGCCGTCTTCGACGTTGCCAGATTGCCCGCCAACAAGTTAGTATTTTCAAGCCTGAAATTGATAATCGTTATAGCAAAAATCATATTGTATCACACAGTGATTTAAAAATATCCTCCATTGCTGTAAAAACCGCTGAAGATATTTTAACAAGAGCCAATGATTCTGATGTGGTTGGAATCGATGAAGCACAATTTTTCGGCTTAGAGCTAGTTCCGATCTGCCAGAAACTTTCTGCGGAAGGGAAACGAGTCATTGTCGCCGGTTTGGATCAGGACTTTAGAGGAGTACCTTTTGAACCTATTCCTCAACTGTTGGCTGTTGCTGAGTACATAACCAAAACTCTTGCAATTTGTATGGTTTGCGGCAATCCTGCAAATCGAACACAGAGGAAAACACATGATGAAGAGAGAGTGGTTGTTGGAGGGAGTGAAATTTATGAAGCGCGATGTCGCAAATGCTATGTCCCACCTGAAAACCAGAATTAAAGACGATTGAGCGCTAGAGCTTAGAATCTTAGAATAAGGAAGAGATTATGGAACGCTTTGTTGGTCTTATCGGAGTGGCGGGAATCCTGGGAATTGCATACCTGATGTCTGCAAAACGGAGCCAGATCAATTTCAGGTTGGTGTTTTGGGGATTGGGATTGCAACTCTCATTCGCGTTGTTCATTTTGAAAACACCCATTGGAAAACCTATATTCCTTTTTTTGGATGGAGTGATTCGCAAATTACTATCTTTTTCCGACCAGGGCGCTCAATTCATATTTAACGCTTTGGCCATATCTCCCGGGAATGAAGGATCTCTGGGATTTTTTTTCGCTTTTCAAGTTTTGCCGACAATTATCTTCTTTTCAGCCTTCATGACCATACTCTATCATTTTGGCATTATGCAATTTGTAGTGAGATTAATTGCAAAGGTTATGCAAAAAACCATGAATACCAGCGGTTCGGAAACACTTTCAGCTTCGGCCAATATTTTTGTCGGACAAACAGAAGCCCCACTGGTGATCCGCCCTTTCCTTGACACCATGACCCGTAGTGAGCTCATGGCAATTATGACGGTTGGATTTGCAACCATTGCCGGCGGGGTAATGGCCATATATGTTAAAATGCTAACGGGTGTACCGAATATTGCCGGACACTTAATGGCAGCTTCCGTGATGAGCGCTCCAGCTGCGTTAGTGATTGCTAAAATCATTTATCCGGAGACAGAAGACTCCCCGACCAAAGGTGATTTGACGCTACACATTGAAAAAACCGAAGACAATGTAATGGAAGCCATCACACGCGGCTCAAATGACGGAATGCGTCTTGCGGCAAATGTAGCTGCAATGCTGATCGCAATCGTGGCCTTGGTGGCTGCTGCAAATTTTGTTCTTGAAGCAGTGGGATCAAGCCTTGGAGTGGTGGATTTAACCCTTCAAAAAATAATGGGCTGGATTTTTTCTCCCCTTGCATTTGCTATGGGTGTCCCAACAAAGGATGTTTTGCTAATTGGAGAATTAATGGGAGAAAAAATTGCCCTGACCGAATTGATTGCTTATGGCCATCTCCAAGAGATGATACCGCAATTAGAAACTAAATCAGTGATTATCGCATCTTATGCCCTTTGTGGTTTTGCTAATTTTGCCTCCGTTGGAATTCAGATCGGTGGAATAGGAGCATTGGCTCCTAATCGCAGGAAGGATTTGTCAAAATTAGCTCTGAAAGCTATGTTTGGCGGCGCCTTGGCTTCCTGGCTAACAGCGACTGTCGTTGGTATTATTCTATAACAAAATTGCTTTGAAAGAAATTTTAGCATTTTGAAAAACAAAATCGAATCTGCGATTAAGTATTTAACGGACCAAGTTGAATATTTCCCAAAATTAGCCATTATTTTAGGTTCTGGCCTGGGTCCATTTTCCGATCATATTTCAGATAAACTGGTTATCGATACTCTGCAAATCCCATTTTATCCCAAATCAACAGTTGAAGGACACGAAGGCTCCTGGATAGTAGGCAACCTGGAAAACAGGAAGATTTTAGCGTTAAAAGGGCGTATTCATTTTTACGAAGGCTACTCCATACAGGATGTGACTTTCCCAATTCAACTTCTCGCTGAATTGGGCATAACTCACTTGATTATCACCAACGCTGCCGGTGGGTTAAACTTAAAGTTTCAGCCGGGAGATTTAATGCTAATTAATGACCACATTAATTTTTCCTTTAAAAATCCCCTGGTATCCAACGACCCTTTGCCGCCCGGCAAACGATTTGTTGATATGTCAGAACCTTATGATCAGGAACTCATTCAAATGACGGAAGAAACAGGTCTCGATTTAGGTATCCAACTTCAAAAGGGAGTATTAATCAACGGACTTGGTCCTTCGTATGAAACGGCTGCCGAAGTACGAATGCTCCGTATGCTTGGCGGAGATGCTGCTACAATGTCAACTGTTCCGGAGGTACTGGTGGCAAATCAAAACAATATGAAAGTGTTAGGGATTTCCTGTATTACTAACCTAGCTACCGGCATGACTCAAAATAGATTGGACCATTCAGAAGTAACGGAAATTGCAGCACAAGTTAGTGATAAATTCCAAAAATTAATCAAAGGTGTGATTAAGAACATTTATGATTATTCGCTCGAAAATTAGGATTTATTAAAAATGGCTCAGATTGTTGAATGCGTACCAAATTTCAGTGAAGGCAGGAACAAAAATATAATCCAGGCCATCACCCAGGAGATTGAAGATACTGAAGGTGCAGTTTTATTGGATGTGGATCCCGGATTTGCCACAAACCGGACTGTTGTAACATTTATTGGTAGCCCGGAGGCTGTTAAACAAGCGGCTTTTCGTGCTATTAAAAAAGCTGCTGAATTAATCGATATGAGCAAACACTCCGGTGAACATGCTAGAATGGGGGCCACCGATGTATGCCCTTTTGTTCCTGTATCCGGTATATCGATGAAAGAGTGTGTAAAACTTGCAAACGAATTAGGACATCGTGTGGGCGAAGAGCTGGGAATTCCGGTGTTTCTTTATGAGGAGGCAGCCAAACAACCTGATCGGGAAAACCTGGCTAACATTAGAGCAGGTGAATATGAGGGACTGCAAGAGAAACTAACAGATCCACATTGGCAACCGGATTATGGGAATTCGGAATTTAATACTAAATCCGGTGCAACAGCTATTGGAGCCAGAGAATTTCTCATTGCCTACAATGTCAACTTGAATACACGAGAGAAAAAATTAGCCAATGAAATTGCCCTGAATTTACGTGAAAAAGGCCGTTTAAAAAGAGATGATGAAGGGAAAATCGTTCGAGATGATGAAGGAAATGCCTTAAGAATGGAAGGCCGTTTAAAAGCTGTTAAGGGAGTCGGTTGGTACATTGAAGAATATGGTCAGGCACAAATTTCCTATAATTTAATCAATTTTAAAACCACTCGTCTACATATCCTTTTCGAAGAGTCTTGTAAAGAAGCCGAAAAATTAGGATTGCGCGTAACAGGAAGTGAGATAGTTGGACTTATTCCTTTGCAAGCTCTGCTTGAAGCAGGAAAATATTATCTTTCAAAACAAGGCAGATCAACTGGTGTCTCAGATGAGGAATTGATTCATATCGCAATCAAATCACTTGGTTTGGATGACTTGGGAAAATTCGAGCCAAATAATAAGATTATTGAATATCGTTTTCGTTCGCAATATGGCGAGTTAGCCGGTTTAAAAATTCATGAATTCGTTAATGAGTTAGCTAGCGAATCACCAGCGCCTGGTGGTGGAAGCGTATCCGCTCTTGCAGGAAGTCTGGCTGCCGGATTAAGCTCTATGGTTGCAAACCTGACTTATGGGAATAGAAATTATACAGACGTTTGGGAAACCATGGAACCCCTGGCAGTCAAAAGCCAAACACTCAAAAGTCAGTTAGTTCAGGCAATTGATCAAGATACGGATGCATTCAACAATGTAATGAAAGCTAGGCGTCTCCCCAAAAAGACGCCTGAAATGCAAAAAATGAGGGATAAAGCCATCGAAGAGGCAAATCAGCATGCAACCAGTATTCCCTTCAAAGTAATGGAGCTGTCTCTGGATGTTATGAAACTTTGCAAAATTGCCGCGAATTCCGGCAACCCAAATGCAGTAAGTGATGCCGGTGTCGGGGCGCATATGAGCTTCGCGGCAGTGAATGGCGCTTTTCTCAATGTAAAAATTAACCTTCCTAATATAAATGATGATTCTTATAAAAAAAATATCCAGGATATAGCCTTAGTTATTCTTTCCGAAGCTTTGAGATTAAAAAATGACATTTTAGAAACAGTAAACAAAAAGCTTGAAAGCTAACAATTGGCCGACTCTGTTTTAATCAAGAATGCCACCATTTTATCTTTGAGTGATGATACTTCTCTGTCTACTGGAGATATTCTGGTTGAGAAAAATAAAATTGCTGCAATTGGAGAAAACTTAACTTCTGATGTTGCAAAAGTTCTGGATGCTTCCGGATTGGTGGCAATGCCGGGATTTATCCAAACACATACTCATTTATGCCAAACTTTATTTCGTAATTATGCCAACGATCTGCAATTATTAGATTGGCTAAAAAGAAGAATCTGGCCGTTTGAAGCTGCTCATACTCCTGCTTCATTAGCTGCATCTGCGCGGTTGGGCATCATAGAATTAATCAAAAGCGGAACCACTACAATCCTGGATTTTGGCAGTGTATATCATACGGAAGCCATTCTGGAAGAAGTCGCCGCGAGTGGATTACGGGCATCCGTAGGCGTTACTTTTATGGACGAAGGAGACGAAGTTCCACCTGACCTTTTGCGCCCGGCTGCAGACAGCTTACAATATTTCAGAGAGTTGACGACGCAATGGCATAATTTTGCAGATCGTCGAATCACGATAAACCTGTCTCCTCGATTTGCGCTTTCTTGTTCTAAACAGATTCTACAAGAACTTGGTGAAATATCGAAATCCGAAGATTTTTTACTTCATACTCATTCATCGGAAAACCGGCAGGAAGTAGCTTTCATCCGTGATCGCTTCGATGTAGGCAACGTGATGTTTTACCATAAATGTGGCATGACTGGACCAAATTTATGCCTGGCTCATTGTATCTGGCTGGACGAAGAAGAAATCGAAATTCTTAAAGAAACCGATACACGTGTACTGCATTGCCCAACGGCAAATTTAAAGCTGGCTTCCGGAATTGCTGATATCCCTAGATATTTAAATGAAAATATTTTATGCTCAATTGGAACGGATGGGCCTCCGTGTAACAACAACTTAAACATGTTTACCGAAATGCGATTAGCCGGTTTGATTCAAAAACCAAAATATGGCCCTAAAATTATGCCGGCAAAAACTCTTGTTGAGATGGCAACCATTCAGGGCGCAAAAACCATGCATCTGGAAAGTCAAATCGGTTCCCTGGAAGTTGGCAAAAAGGCTGACATTATTCTCTTGGATTTGAAAACAATTAACTGTATCCCTGGAAGCGATATATTCAACCAGCTAGTCTACTCCGCTCAAACTGAGAATGTTCGCACTGTTCTAATCGATGGTAAAATAATTATGGAAAATCGCAACTTATTGGCCATCAATGAAAACGAAGCAATAGCTACGGCTGAGCAAGAGTTAAAAATGTTACTTGAAAAAGTTAAGTTAAGTTAAGTTCGAATAAAATGGGGATAAATTCATGTAGAAAATATAAACTATGTCGAATTGGAAACAGAGATCTAAAGTTTACCACCTTTTTAGAAAATCCATATTTACAAAAAACATTTTTGAAGAAGAATGTTATTCACTGACTGAACTACTTAAACTCGTTCCACAAAAATCCCTGAAAAAAGTACTTGATATAGGAACAGGAATCGGAGATTCGCTGCACCTGTTTGATGATTTCACGAATCGCTTTTTATTGGATTTTTCATTCGAAATGTTATCAAAACTAAGATTAATAAATTCAGATATCAAACTGGTTGGTAATGTCTCGACCCTACCTCTTAAAAAAAATAGTTTTGATTTGATCACATGCATTGGTGTAAGTGAATACATCTCCGAAAAGGATGTCTTGCTGCACCAGATTTATAAAACGCTGAAAAAAGAGGGTTATGCGTTGGTTACTTTTTCTCCGCCAAAAATTTTAAACAAGATGCGTAATTTGTCAGGAAAGAGAATCTATCCCATCTCAGGATCAACGGCCCACGATCTTATAGCTGCCCAGCGTTTTTTTATTGTTCAAGTATTTAAGACCAAATTGCAGTCCCAATATTTATTGCAGAAATTATGATTTCGCTTTTGCAATAGGTCCCCTGGCTTCAAACCAACCGAAAAACTCAATGAGCTTTATTCGTCTTTCAGCAGAAACATAATCAAAGTTTATCCAGCGATCTGTTACTTCCCAAAATCTTTCTTGCTCTACCTCAAGAAGTTCAACACAGATGGACATCATACGGTCAAGCGGTTCATTAATCATATCTTGATATATTCGCCGCGCCAATTCCTCCTCCTCCAATTCCAGGTAAAAAGCAGCTAAAATTGACTGGCTCTTTCTTACACCGCGGAAACCGATTTCCTCAGCTTCAGATTCCGGTGGTTTGTCCAATTCCAGAAATATGTCTAACAATTCATCCCTTTGGGAAAAATTTTCTCTATAGGCTTTTTGATTCAATAAGCGAAGATCGTTAGAAGCAATAACGATTGTGAAGGGAAGAATATTCATCGCAGATTGGCCATAATACTTAAAGTAATTTGCAATTTGTAAAGGTATCTCCACATTGGATTCCATAATCTCTTCGGCAAAAGAACGATACTGATCAAAGATATTAAAAATGGCATACTGGTTCTTAGCGTTTAAACTGATCCGCAAATAGGTATTAAAGTATATGATTAGCAACTCTACAGATTCCTTAAGATTCAAGCGATAGGCAGCCAATGCAATTTCTCTTGTATCATTGGATATTTCTTGAACCAACTCCCGATTCTGAGATACGGCACGTACGAAAATAAACTCATATTGTTTAAGTATAGCCATCTCCAGCCAGGTATGGTTTTCTTCAATTTTTTGAATAGACCGGACCGAGAACCCAAAAAAATTGTCACTGTCGATTGTAAACCATTCCTGGGGGTATTTATCCTTGGTTTCCATATAAGAAATCAAGATTCTTTCAAGAGAGGAAACACATCTTAAACCAAGTGATCGATCCATATTTACAATCGAATTGAGGGCAATATCACTGATCTCTTCAAAAGTATTGGTTAATCTATTTTTTAAGGTTGGCAGATGGCCGGATTTTTTACTTGCACGTTGTATAAGTTTTTTGGCGAGGCTTTCCAATCGATTGATGATGCTATTGGGATGCAAAAATGTAAAAATGTAGATAAAAAAAGGAACAATGGAAAGGAAGCTGATGGTAACAAAACCGAAATAAATCCATGCCAGTATCTTAACCCAGACTGCAGATGGATCATGTTTTAGAATAGCCACCCAGATGCCCAAAACACAAGTCAAAACATAAAAACTAAGAATGATTATATTTCTTTTTTCTCGAATGAACAACTCGCTAATTCGGGGCGTATAGCGGGTTGCGGCAAGTTCAACAATAATAGCAACAACGGTTATTGCAATACCGAGAACGCCGGTGATCACTTCGGCAAATGAGCCAATGTTAATAAAGATTAAATTAGTATCCATCTTCTTAGGAATCCGTTAAGGAAATCTGTAACAGTATAGAAAACATAGGCTAATGAAGCAAGCTAAATTAAGCTATTGAACTTAATTGTAGCTAAAGTTTTGAGTGTAAGGTAGTCTTAAATTTTAGAAAAAATTATATTGTTGAAGGGAATAGTGAAGAAATCAAGTCAAAGAAGATACTACCATCTCCGTAAGCCACCTGCCCCTATATTCCCCATTGCCCTACCCCCTCTCCGATCGATGGTAGGATTAAAAACTCTTACTTTCATTTTCCGCTTTTTCAATTGTCTGCCATTCAATTTGCTGATCGCATTCATTGCTTCTTCATGATCCGGCATATCCACATAAGCATAACCCATGGAATCTCCGGTTATAATATCCTTGACAATTTTAACCGATTCTACATCCCCAAACTCCAAAAATCGTTTTTTGATATCTTTTTCAATGACCACATCAGCTAAATTTTCCACATAAATATTCATATTTTTAATCCATAAAAATATTAAACTTCCATAAAAAAATACTTTTCTCTTATTTTATTTCGTCAGAAATAAGAAAATTCTTTATGCTGTATTTTTGGAATTTTGGCTTTCTTCAATCTGATCGACATGATCAGACAAATCTGCCATGACACGTGAAGAAAAAACGGTTTCGGCAATTCGCCATAAAAACCAATTCACCCTCAAAATAATTTATCTAAGCGGTCTGTTTAATAAAATTCGGTGACGTATTTTTAAACGGAGCTATAGAATGTGTGGTAATTTGTTTGTCTCAATTACCCCACCTAAACTCCTCTTATCAAAGGGAGGAAATTCCCCTCCTTGTTTAAGGAGAGGTAGCGGAGGTTTAATAATATTGATAATTACAATTTTAATAGGTTACAGTAATACTGTTTTTAAATACTAAGCTTTCGGCAACCCGTTTTTAATCACTTTTTCCATTGCATCCACAAAACGATCAATTTCCTCAAGAGTCGTGTACACATTCGGAGTTATTCGCAAGCCCTGGAATTCTTTATGCTTGATTGGTGTAACAATGATCCTATACTTATTCCAGAAATGTTTGGCTAACGCACCTGGGTCCAGTCCTTCGATATCGACATTGGCCAAACCACAGGCAAATTCCGGCATCAAACTGGTATTTAGTCGAACCCGGTCATGTTTCAAAAGCTGGTTAGCCCATCGGTTGCGCAGGTAACGGAGTCTTTCTTCTTTGCGTTTGGCTCCAATGCCCTGGTGAAATGTCAATGCCTCGGCAATTGCCAGGTAATTGGCGGCAGGGTGAGTACCAATTTCTTCGAATTTGCGAATATCAGAATCCATCTTTTCCGGAGCAGCCATCATCGGCCACAATCCCTCAATTTTATCTTTGCGGACATACAACATGCCAGTGCCATGAGGTGCACACAACCATTTATGTAAACTGGTGGCATAATAATCGCAATCCAAATCTTCATGTTTAAAATCGAAATGCGCAAATGCATGGGCGCCATCCACGATTACTGGGATCCCTTTTTTCCTGGCCATTTGCACCACTTTTTTGACCGGCAAAATCTGGCCGGTTAAATTGATCATGTGACACATCAAAATGACTTTTGTTTTTGAGGTAATATTCTTCTCAAATAATCGCACAATTTCATCGGGGTCTTCTGCCGGAACGGGAATTTTGAATTGTTTCATGACAAGACCTTCGCGACGCTCGCGTTGTTTCCATGTGTTAATCATCCTGCCATAGTCCTGGGTGGTCGTCAGCAGTTCATCGCCAGCTTTCAAATCAAATCCCAGTTGACAAATTTGCAAGCCTTCCGATGCATTTCGGGTTAAGGCGATCTCTTCTGGATCACAAGCAAATTCCCGGGCTAGTCTTTTCCGCACGCCTTCCCGCTGGGGTTCCAGGATTTGCCACATGGTATAAACAGGCACAGTATTCGAATAATCCAGGTGTCTCTTCATGGCTTCCTGGACTATGCTAGTGGCGGGGCTCACGCCACCATTATTTAGATTGACGATACTTCTATCGACCGTAAAACCTTGCTGGATTTCAAACCAGTAGGATTCATCCTTTGCAATGTCTTCCGGGGTTCCCTTATGATTAGCGAGAGCCTCCAATGCATGGGTCATTTTGAATGGATCGATTACGGCGACCGCCAAAACAGCAGCTGCGGGTTTGCCAACTGCCCCAAAGAATTCACGTCGATTTACCATGACAATTCTCCTTTATTTGGAATGTTGTCAATTTAGTTTTTGATTATTCACTAATTAACTGAATGTAAACATGGAAATAAGAAGTAGCAAGGTTTTTTTAAAGTTTATCAAAGATAGATTTTTTATGTACGATTGGGATTATTTGGCAAAATCTTATGAAAAAACAATTATTAAAATCCTTAACATTGGCAAAATAAAATTTTAGTTATACACAGTGCTGTCTCTGGAGGAACGAGTGAAATGGTTCCAAAATAACGTGTGTTTCAGAATAAAATAGTAATGAATTGTCAAATTCTGATTATATAATGTCATTGGTTGTCATTGAATATTGCGATGATAATTAGGAATCGTTTAACTAGGTGTGAGAAGAGAATAATTCCAAAATTAAAATATTTATAATTTAAAATTTGAGTTTACTCTAAAAACCGATTCAATCGCTTTTCTAAAAAAAATTTATACATAAAAACAAATACTTATGAGAGCGATGGAATCGGTATCCCACCTTTTTAAAATGAACTCAAATTTAAATTACCAAATACAAAAGTCAAAAATAATATTAATTAAGTCAGAGAACCTGATTTGATTTTTGTATTAATTTTTCATTTATTAAAAAACAATTTATTTTAGAAATAATAATCAATCGTGATACTTTTAGTATAACTATTGTTTTAATTAAAATAGTGTTTGGAAGAATTAATAGTCAAAAATTGTTAAAATTCTGAAATTGACAAAAGTACTAACCAGGAGTGAAAGATGGCATTTATTAAAATAAAAAGTGGTTGGGAAATTCCCGAATGTGATGTCACCCCGGAGAGTGTTTACTCAAACAGAAGGCAATTCTTGAAACGGATGGGTGGTTTGGGGTTAGGCGCCTATGCGTTAGTGAATGGGTGCACTGGAAATCAAGCGCATGGACAAGATGCCTCGGTTTGGCGATCGATTCCCAAAGCCGAGGGCATATACCCGGTGCAAAGAAATACAAAATACATGGTAGACCGGGAAATCGCCCGCGAAGAGATACCGGCGTCCTATAATAATTTTTATGAATTTACGACTGATAAGGATCGCGTTTGGAAACTGGCAGAAAAATTCAAAACCAAACCCTGGCAAGTTGAAGTTTCAGGATTAGTCAATAAAGGGGGTACGTTCGATGTAGAGGATTTGCTAAAAACCATGCCATTTGAAGAGCGTGTTTATCGTCACCGCTGTGTTGAGGCATGGTCGATGGTTGTCCCCTGGACCGGGTTCCCATTAACAGCGCTGATCGATAAAGTTGAGCCGACTTCCAAGGCGAAATTTATCCGATTCGTTACCTTCAATAAACCGGATCAAGCCATTGGCCAGAAAACTCAATCCTGGTATCCCTGGCCGTATTATGAAGCCCTCACCATGGAAGAAGCGACGAATGAATTGACTATGCTGGTCACGGGAATTTACGGACATGCAATGCCCACCCAACACGGGGCACCGATTCGACTTGTCACACCCTGGAAATATGGTTACAAAAGCATAAAATCAATTGTGAAGATCGAATTCGTTAGAAAACAACCAGCTACGTTCTGGAATACGGTTGCACCCAGCGAATATGGTTTTACTTCGAATGTAAATCCAAAAATTCCTCATCCCCGTTGGTCTCAGGCTACTGAACGTGACATTAACACGGGTGAGAGAATTCCAACCAGGCCCTACAATGGCTATGAAGACTATGTTGGCCATTTGTATAAGGCATAAAAAACCTTCGCCTAAAACGGATAATTTGAACGAGTCTATAAAATCAGAAATTCGAAACCTGTTCCTGACAAGTTCAGGAATCCGAAGCAAATTCTAATGACTAATTTCCGAAATTATAACATAATTAAAGGTCCGTCATGGTAAGATTTGTAATCCGATTAGTACTTGTTGCCCTGATTTATTTTTCAGGCGCGAGCTTTTTACTCGCAGATGGTCTTCCATCTGATTTAAGTCAGCAAAGCGATGAGATATTCAAAGAATATGTTCGGGATGGATTGGTTGATTATCCGTCTCTCAAGAAAAATCGCGCCAAATTGGACAAAGTCATAAGGTACCTGGCAAAAATTGATTCACTGGAATTTTCCAGCAAGAATCAAGAGCTGGCTTTCTGGATAAATACATACAATATTCTTGTTTTACATTCAGTCGTAGAAGTCTACCCAATAAAGTCACCCATGGATGTATCGGGGTTTTTTGATCAACAAGTGCATTCGGTAGGAAATAAAAAACTGACCCTGAATGATATCGAAAATAAAATAATTCGACCAAAATTTAAAGATGCCAGGATCCATTTTGCCCTTGTATGTGCAGCAATGGGATGTCCGATTCTGATTGATAGCGCTTTTTTTGGTGAGACTTTGGATCAGCAGCTCAAGCAAAAATCCATGGAATCGTTAAATAATGAAAAGAATGTTCGAGTTGATAAAAAGTCAAAGAAAATTTTTGTGACCGAAATCTTCAAGTGGTACAAAGATGATTTTACAGAAGAGGGAAAAACGATTATCGATTTCATCAATAAATATCATGATGAGCAAATCCCTGATGATTTTTCAATCAATTTCATTCAATACGATTGGACGTTGAATGTGGTTAAAAGCAAAAGTTAAGGAAGTATCCGGGATCGTTGAAAATCATTAAGACAATCCATGAAATGCAGTGGGTTGCAGAACAAAGCCGCCTTGCAAGAAAACGCATTGGTTTCGTTCCCACAATGGGATTTTTGCATGAAGGGCACCTTTCCTTATTGGATCTGTCCCGGCAAAATTCAGACCTGACCGTAATGAGCATTTTTGTTAATCCGACCCAATTTGATCCGAATGAGGATTTTGATGCTTATCCCCGGGATTTCGTACAGGATGAAACCCTGGCAAAGGAGCGGGGCTGCGACATCCTTTTTTATCCAAATGAACATGAGATTTATTCGGACCCTTATCGTACTTACGTATCTGTGAAACAGATTACAGAGCTGATGTGTGGCGCATCGCGGCCGGTTTATTTTCGTGGAGTAACGACAATCGTAGCAAAGTTATTTAACATCGTAAAACCACATTTTGCCGTATTTGGGCAAAAAGACGCCCAGCAATGTTTTGTGATTAAGCAAATGGTTCGGGATCTCAATTTTGACATTGAAATTATTATTGGCCCGATTATCCGCGAAGAGGATGGTTTGGCGATGAGTTCACGAAATATTTATCTTTCTGCATCTGAGAGAAAGGATGCGCTCATTTTGAACCAATTTCTAAATCGAGCCAGAGAACTCATCGAATCAGGCGAGAGAGGAGCAGTAATGATAAAGTCCACTTTAGAGAAGATGATCGAATCGGTTTCATCAGCCAAAATTGATTATATTGAAATCGTTGAAACGACTCAGCTTAAACCTGTTGCTATTCTACAGGGTGAGATATTAATTGCTATTGCCGTATGGATCGGAAAAACCAGGTTGATCGATAATTTGATGATAACGCTGTAGGAATTTTATTGGAAAAGATAAGCAAAATGTAATCCTCTTGACAAATCAGAAAAATACCCTATATTATTAACCGTCATTGCGGGGTGGAGCAGTTGGTAGCTCGTTGGGCTCATAACCCAAAGGTCGTAGGTTCGAATCCTACCCCCGCTACTAAGGTAAGTTCAATAAAAACAGTATGCAAGGTTCGTCGTAAGGCGAGCCTTTTTTACTAGGGTGAGGGACAAATATGGACATATTGGGACATTTAGTGCACACGATTCTACTTACACTTTTTATATACCTATTCTTAGAACTTTTCTTACCACTAGTTTTCAACTAATTTCCAAGAAAATCATTGATTTTTGACTTATCAACTAGTAATATGCAATATCGTAGTTCCAGAAAATATCTCCTGAATAAAATCAAAAACTATCTTGTGATAAACATATCATGATCGGTAAAACAATTTCACATTACAAAATCCTTGAAAAACTCAGTGAAGACGGGAACCTGTCCCGACATTATTTCTTGAGGAAGCCCAACTATGATTGGACAAAAAATTCTCCATTACAAAATCCTACAGAAGTTAGGCGAAGGCGGGATGGGTGTCGTCTATAAAGCCGAAGACACCAAACTCGACCGATTCGTCGCCTTGAAGTTCCTGCCCCCGTTGGGGGGATAAACTCTATCCGCCTGATATTTTATTGAAAAAGTCTCTGAAAATCGGTAGTGTTTGATTTTTTGGGAGACATTATGTTTTCATTTCTTACTTTTGTTTGAAGAATTCAATCAAAACCAATATTACTTGGATTGAATTTCGAATATTATCGAACGCCAGCTTGACGGATGAATTAAATCAACCCCACGGGAAGAACTTATCCATATTCACGAATCAAAACACCTTGACTACATAGATATAATTGATTAGTTTAGCATTATTTCCATCGATATTTTCAGCTTTGGTAATCCCAATAGGAATGAACAATGATTGGTCAAACAATATCCCATTATAAAATCCTCTCCAAACTCGGCGAAGGTGGAATGGGTGTTGTTTACAAAGCCGAGGACACCGAACTTAAACGCGAAGTAGCAATCAAATTCCTGCCACAACATATAGCAAAGCATGGTGAGGAAAGAAAACGTTTCAGAGTTGAAGCGCAAGCTGCTGCTCGCCTGAACCATTCCAGCATCGCTACAATTCATAGTATTGAAGAAGTCGATGATGAGATGTTCATCGTTATGGAATACATCAAGGGTAAGGAATTAAAGGATAAAATTGAAGCTGGCCTCCTGCCAATTGATGAAGCCCTTAATCTTGTCACCGAAATAGCAAGAGGTTTGCAGGTAGCACACGAAGGCGGCGTTGTTCATCGTGACATCAAGTCAGCCAATATAATGCTGACCGATCGGGGTGAAGTCAAGATCATGGACTTCGGGTTGGCAAAGTTAGGTAGTCAGACAAAGCTCACGAAAGCCGGAACAACCCTGGGAACAGCCTCATATATGTCACCTGAACAGACCAGGGGCGAAGAGGTTGACAATCGGACGGATATATTTTCATTAGGAGTTTTGATCTATGAAATGTTGACAGGTCAATACCCTTTCAAAGGTGACTATGAACAAGCCATCACCTATTCCATTCTGAATGAGGAACCTGAACCAGTCACAGGTTTGCGCACCGGTATTCCTATGGAACTTGAACGGATCATCAACAAATGCCTCAAAAAGGATGTTTCAGGTCGCTATCAACAGGCTGCCGAGCTAATTGCAGACTTAAGCGAATTAAAGAAGGAATCAGAGACAAAAGAAATACTTTCGAAGACGGGTATGACGCAATCTAAACCCGTGCAAAAAGCTCCACAACAAAACCGGTTTAATAAATCTTTTGCCTACTATGGCCTTGCAATCCTTGCTGTGTTGGTAACCGCGGCCGGGCTCATCTATTTCCTCACCCGCAGCCAGCCAATCGATTCCATCGCAGTGCTTCCATTCGTCAACTCAAACAACGATCCCGACATCGAATATCTGAGCGACGGCATCACCGAAACCCTCATCACTAAACTTTCCCAACTGCCGGAGCTACGGGTAATGGCTCGCAACACCGTTTTTCGTTTCAAAGGAAAAGATATGACGGCACAGCAGGTGGGAGAGGAGCTAAACGTGCGAGCTGTATTGACGGGAGCGATAGTTCAACGAGGGAATGCTCTACGTCTCAACGCCGAATTGGTTGATGTCTCGGACGGAGCGCAGATTTGGGGTGAGCAATATAATCGCACGATGGATGATATTTTTGCAGTTCAGGATGCCATTTCCGAGCAAATTTCAACCAGCTTACGGTTGAAACTGAGCAGCGATGACAAGAGCAGATTGGTCAAACGGCATACCGAAGATAGGGAAGCGTATCAACTCTACTTAAAAGGCCGTTTTTATTGGAATCAGCGGACAGGCGAGGCACTGAAAACAGCTTTGGGGTATTTTCAACAAGCGATAGATAGAGACCCAAACTATGCCGCCGCTTATGCGGGTTTGGCCGACTGTTATGGTTTATTCCCATATTACACTGTTTTGCCCGCCATAGAAGCCATCCCAAAAGCAAAATCAGCTGCATTAAAAGCCCTTCAGATAGATGAGCAACTGGCGGAAGCGCATACCTCGTTAGCCTCAGCATATCAAATTGAGTGGGAATGGGAACTCTCTGATAAAAGTTTTAGGCGCGCTATTGAATTGAATCCCAATTATGCAACCGCCCATCACTGGTATGGCCTAGGATTGTATTACCGTGGCCGTTTTGAGGAAGGGTTTGCCGAGCTCAAGCAGGCGTTGACTGTCGACCCGCATTCACTTATTATCAACGCGACTTTTGGCTATGCCTACATTGCGGCCAGACGGTATGATCTCGCCCTGGAGCATCTACAAAAAACACTAAGTATGGATCAAGATTTTTATTTGACCCATTATTGGATCGGTAAAGCTTATGTATTAAAAAACCAGACCGCTAAAGGCATTGAGTACATGAAAGAAGCGCTACGACTCAGTGATAGTCCAGATGTATTAGCAGGGCTCGGTTATACTTATGGGATTTCAGGAAATATTGAGGAAGCCGAGAAAACGCTGGTTGAAATGGATAAACTCTCATCAAAACGTGTTGTTTCTCCTTACCATGTGGCAATGATTTATGCAGGATTAGGAGAAAAAGAAAAAGCGCTGGAATTGTTGAAACTATCTCTTGAGCAAAGATCGGTGTGGCTGACTTACATTAAGGTTGATCCATTTTGGGATAATCTTCGTTCCGATCCGAGATTTATTGAACTGGTGAAAAAAGTAGGGTTGGATAAGTGATCGGCAAAACCATCCCGCCCAGGCGGGACAAAATCCTCTCCAAACTCGGCGAAGGTGGAATGGGTGTTGTTTACAAAGCCGAGGATACTGAACTAGAACGGGAGTTAAAATTTCTCTTGCCAATTAAAATCTTATAACTTTGGGATGTTGTCAAGAAACCATAGAATTACTTGTTAGCAATTTTAGATGTATATGGATATTTATTAACAATAAATCTTTCAATTAATTAAGGAGAACGTTATGTCACTTAGAATCAACGACGAAGCGCCTAACTTCACAGCCCAAACTACCCACGGGGAAATCAATTTCCATGAGTGGTTAGGTGATAGCTGGGGAGTTTTATTTTCACATCCTAAAGATTTCACGCCCGTCTGTACCACCGAATTAGGTTATATGGCTGGCTTGGAGCCCGAATTCAAAAAGAGGAATTGTAAAGTTATTGGTTTAAGTGTTGACCCAGTAGAAGACCATATTGAATGGGCTAAAGATATAGAAGAAACTCAAGGGCATGCTGTTAATTATCCAATGATAGGTGATAGTGATTTAGCTGTTGCAAAATTATATAACATGCTACCTGCTGAAGAAGAAGGTACCTCAGAAGGACGCACAGCCATGACAAACGCGACAGTTCGATCAGTATTTATTATTAACCCAGATAAAAAGATTGAATTAATGTTAACCTATCCAATGACGACAGGCCGTAATTTCGATGAGATTTTACGAGTCATCGATTCTATGCAGTTACGAGTAAAACACAAAGTAGCTACCCCTGTAAATTGGAAAGATGGTGACGATGTAATCATCGTACCCTCTGTTTCAAATGAAGAAGCTGAAACAATGTTTCCAGATGGTTGGAAAACAGTAAAACCTTACTTGAGAACTGTGAAGCAACCAAAGTGAATAATGGCTAAAAAATCAAAGCAGCCGACCGCTAACGTGGTGGCTGATTTAGGCGTTAAATTGCTTTGAAAACATATATTGTAAGTAATGTAAAAAGAATTTCGGCGCAGGTGACTTACCCCGTTACGGCGAAAAGAAGTCCTATCTCATATCGAGAAATTGGTTAGCGTAATCTTAGTAAATGTAAGGAACTAATCATTCACAACCTGGACCCTTAACCTCCTTTGACGCGATATCTGTCGGAAGAAGGCAAGCGGCAAATCCATCCGGATTATTTTTGTGTTGATTCAGGAGGTCTTGAAGTTGAGTAAGCACTTTCTCCTTTGTGGAAAGACCATACCGATAGATATCCATAGGACCGACAAGTTGCAGGTAATAGTGATTGCCGGCATCATATTCGGTGGAACAGGCACTTGGCTTGCTGGCAATTCGTAACAATCCCCCAAAAGTTTCGGCATATTCCGCTAGCAATGATTCGTTATGTAGATCAGCTGGTATTTCCGGGAACCTGGTAATAAATTCTTGAATAGTCATATTAATTTTCCTCGTCTACAAAGTCGGTATTCCAAAAAAGAAGTATAACTTTTCGGTTATTCCATGTTCAATTGAAATCCGGAGTATTATACAATTTATCCGTTTTTGCGGCCATGATAAAATCGTTCCTATGCAGTCCTTTTATCTTGTGCGTCCACCAGGTTATTGTCACTTTACCCCACTCTGTCAAGAGCGCGGGATGATGGCCCTCCTCCTCTGCCAGATCGCCAACCTTATTCGTAAATAATAAAGCTTGCAAGAAATTGTCGAATTTAAACATCCTCTCCAGTCGTTTGATATTGTCGCGATCCACGATCTCCCACTTGGGTACTAATGGGTGAATCTCAGCAATCTCTTCTTCTGTGACTGTAGGAGCACCCTTTTGGCAGGCTACACATTTCATTTGAACAAGATCCTGCATTTTCTACCTCATCTAATAGCTGTTCGCTTCTCACCGAATGATTGTCTGATTAATCTCAATCCAGGCTTGGTTTCTAGAATATCTATCACCACTAACACTTGAAATCCAATTTTTTATAAACTATTATTTATATCGGACTATTTTAGTCGTATATATCTAATATATATTTTAACGATTGTCAAACTAATTTGGAGGACCATTGACATACATCATAATTGAACCTTGTATTGGAACATGTGACACTTCTTGTGTTGATGTCTGCCCCGTCGACTGCATTTATCCACAGGAGGGCTATACATTGAGCGATGATGACAAAAAGCGTATGCTGAAGGATGGCGAAATGCTCTATATCCATCCGGAGGAATGCATAGACTGTGGTGCTTGTGAGCCAGAATGCCCCGTTGAAGCGATCTTTCCTGAAGAGGATGTTCCCGAAGATCAAGAAAAATACATCGCAATTAACTATACCAGATTTGGATTCGACGCACCGTCATAAAAATGCCAATTAAGCTTTTTCACAAACTTTCTTCAAAAAAATAAAAAACAGCTTCAAAAATCATTTAGCTTAGTTAAATGGTATGACGAGCCCTATATAGTTTTTGAGAGAATGTTAGTGAGCTTTCTGATGATCAGAAAAATTGTTTGTTTCTTTAAGCGTAGGATGCAATGAGCATATTAGATTTAATAGGGAATACTCCGATGATTCCTATCACTATTTTTTCCGAACGTTATCCAAATGCAAAAATATTTGGCAAAGCGGAGTTTATGAATCCCGGAGGTTCGTTGAAAGATCGGCCAATAGCAAGAATGCTATCCCAGGCAGTAGCACGCGGTCAGTTGAAGGGTAACAAGATTATTCTTGATTCTAGCTCAGGTAATGCCGGGATTGCATATGCTATATTCGGTCAGGCTCTTGGATATAATGTTGAACTGGTCATTCCTGGAAATGCAACTGTGGAACGATTAGCACGCATCAAAGCCCATGGCGCCAGTGTGGTTACTACAGATCCATTGGAAGGATATGATGAAGCGATCAGGGAAGTACGACGCAGGTATGAAAAAACACCCGATAAATATTACCTGGCAAATCAATATAGCAATGATGATAATTGGTTGGCCCATTACGAATCTACTGCTGAAGAAATCTTGAATCAAGTTCCGGATATAACTCACTTTGTTGGTGGTATTGGTACCGGTGGATCTATTACCGGTATTGGCAGGCGATTGCATGAGTACAATAAAAATCTCTCCATCCTTAGTGTAAAGCCGGAGAGATTTCCAGGAATCGAAGGATTAAAACCCATAGGTGAACCGGAGGATATCGTTCCGGATATTCTGGATCAAACAATTATTAGCCAATTTGTTCCAGTAACATCAAATGAAGCCCGGAAATATTGCCATAGACTTGCCCTGGTTGGTTTGTTTGTAGGTCAATCTTCCGGTGCCTATATGGCTGCTGTAGAAAAGGTGTTGACAAAGGAACCAAAAGCCTGTGTAGTAACGCTCCTTAACGATACTGGGGAGCGTTATTTTTCAACTGGACTATGGGAGGCTAATTGATGTCAGAAAAGGTATCAACACATAGTGAGGTCATGGAAAAGGTGATCGATCATGCTATTTCGATCTATCCGGAGGAATGCTGTGGCTTCCTTTATGGAAACGATATCGATGGAATTGTTGAGGTGAGAATGGCAAAATCCATGCATAATGAAAGAACAGACAAGCGTAACCGCCGATTCCTTATTAACCCAGAGCAATATCTTGAGGCAGAAAAATTTGCAGATAAGTCTGGTTTTCAGCTCGTAGGAGTCTATCACTCCCATCCCGATCACCAAGCTGTCCCATCACAATACGATTTGGAAATGGCTTTCCCGAGTTTCCTTTATTTGATTGTTAGCGTCAATCAAGAATCTACTACAGATACACGATGGTGGGAACTTTCCCAAGATCGAACTCAATTCATTGAAGTAAAATTCATCAATACAAAAGTGAAGGAGAACAAAAGATGAAAGTTACCGTGAGAATTCCGGCTCCTCTACGCCGATTTACGGACAATCATCCCGCCGTAATTGTTTCAGCAGATACTGTCAAAGGAGCGTTGAAAGAGGTTGATTCCCAGTATCAGGATCTCGCCGCCCATCTTTACGGTGATGAGGGTAAGCTTAGGAATTTCGTCAATGTCTATGTAAGGGGAGTGGATATCCGATATTTGGAAGGTATGGAGACACGGCTGGAAGAAAATGATGAAGTAATGATCATCCCGTCCATTGCTGGTGGAAAAGAGAACAATTCTGTGTTTGAACAAGATGACTATATTCGTTATAGCCGCCATTTCTCATTGCCGGAGATTGGATTGGAAGGCCAGCATAAATTAAAGGATTCTTCGGTGCTGATTATTGGAGTAGGTGGCCTTGGAAGTCCCATTTCTATCTATCTTGCGGCGGCTGGTGTTGGACATATAGGCCTGGTGGACTTTGATGTCGTTGACCTGTCTAATCTACATCGGCAGATTCTTTATTCATCGCAAGATGTGAACCAGCCAAAGTTAAAAATTGCAAAAGAGCGACTAGAGAGTATAAGTCCAAAAACCAAAGTGACCACATTTGAAGAACCTCTCACTTCAAGCAATGCTATGAGAATTTTTGAGGACTACGATATTATCATTGATGGTACGGATAATTTCCCAACTCGCTATCTGGTTAACGATGTATGTGTTTTCCAGGGGAAACCGAATATATATGGTTCCATTTTCCGTTTCGACGGTCAGATTTCTATCTTTTATGCCAAGGAAGGCCCGTGTTATCGTTGCTTGTATTCCGAACCACCTCCGCCAGGTTTGGTGCCATCATGTGCCGAAGGAGGTGTGCTTGGCGTACTACCCGGTATCGTGGGCTGCTTGCAGGCAACAGAAGCCATCAAGTGGATTATTGGTGCAGGACAATCTCTTATTGGTCGATTGCTCCTATTTGATGCACTCTCCATGACTTTCAGGGAAGTTAAGCTGCAGAAGGATCCAGACTGCTTGGTTTGTGGCGAACATCCTACAGTTACGGAACCCATCGATTATGAAGGATTTTGTGGGGTATCCGGCACGCAAGAAACGATAGCCGTGCCTGAGATTTATGTTCAAGAAGTAAAACAGAAACTCGACCAGGAAGAGGACTTTTTGATTTTGGACGTTCGTGAGCCCTGGGAGCGAGATATAGCTCAAATCAGTGAAACCCTTTTTATTCCCATGAATTCAGTCCATTCACGTTTGGAAGAGCTGGATCCTTCTAAAGAAATCGTAATTCATTGTCGCACTGGACAACGTTCTGCCGCTGTAACCCAATACCTAATCAAACAGGGCTACCCCAGAGTAAAGAATATGGTGGGCGGTATTAAAGCATGGACAATAGAAGTAGACACAAGTTTAAACATGTACTAGGCGAAAGACTCAAGTTATTGGTTATTGTGTGGTTTATACCAATCGTTGTAAACATAAATGTTCAAATACAAACTTGACATTCTCAACGATGGTCGTGTCCATAAGTTCAGCATCACTCATAACACAAAGCCGCTTTGTTATGTCGACGCTTTGGATTTGTGGCAGCACGATGAATCGTTTCGATCGTTTTTTATTTCACTATTAACTGAAATCCCCTTTTCGGCTTATCGCTGGGAGTCTCCGCCTGTCACTTCCAGCACGGTAAACCGGGCATTCGAATTCGTGCTCCTTGACAGTCCTTCACTAATACGACCTCCGGATACGAAGACATTCGAAAGTTATTTCACCACCGACGAACCGGGTGCAGGAATCGTTGTCTTCGAAAATTTGGGTAAAGACGCCGTGCTCGTGGTTCCGTCTCCGCGAACAGCCGATTCCGCATACGCCCATCTCGCGGCATTTACGCGAAACGGTCCCGATTCGCAGAATCACGCTTTGTGGCAGATCGTTGGTGAAACGATGCAAAAAAGAATATCGGCTCGGCCAATTTGGCTGAGCACTGCAGGTGGTGGCGTCTCATGGATACATGTAAGGTTAGATAGTTGGCCCAAATACTATGGATTTCACCCGTACACGGAATTCAGATAAAATTTTACTGCTAAACTGCAATAGGAATCCCTTTTAAAGATAACCGTTTTGAGAATAAAAATCATCAACCTGATGCATTTAGATATTGCATTTCTCATATAATCCTCACATATTTTCCAGTCTTATAATTTAATAAACTCATCTATTTATAAGGGAGTATTGTAAATCGTTTTTTGAAAAATCCGATCGATAGTTTTGTCTCCAATTCAACCATGAATTCGTCTTTTTAATGAACTTTATTAAATAATCTCAAATTACAATATAAGGAATAATATCATTAATCCATATCGCCATCATTTAGTTTTTATTAGACAACTACTGATTATTGTGCTCTTCGGCACAACTCAGTTAGTAAATGGACAAACCCAGCCGGCGAATCCTGATAGTGCGCTTCAAACCATTCTTAAACAATTAGAAGGCTCTCCCCTACCCCTTAATGAGGCTACTCGCCACGCTTTGGCTTATGCCACTTCCGTTCAAAAAGCGAACGCCGAATATCTTGCAGCACGTGGTACGGTTCGCAAAGAAAAGGGATTTTTTGACCCGGAATTGTTCTTTAACCTGAATTTCGAGGATCAGGAGCAGCCGACAGCTTCATTTTTTTCCGGGGCGCCAATCCTGTTCACCAAACAAATGAGCACACAAACCGGATTGCGGTGGGATTTGCCAATCGGTACAGAATTAGAGGCTTCTCTCAATTTGATCCGCTTAAAGAGCAATTCTTCTTTTGCTTTTTTGAATCCCCAATATACCACGTTTGGTAGTGTAAGGTTTCGGCAACCATTGTTGGGAGGATTTCACATATCCGCCCGAAATCAGCTTTCCCTGGCGGAACAAGAATTACAGGCTGCCGAGTCTCGCCGGGATCAGGAAGTACTTTCAATAAACGCCGAAGTTGAGCGGTCTTATTGGAATCTCTATGCTGCCGAACGCGATTATGCCGTACGGAAACTTACACTTGACCAGGGTGAAATTTTTCTCCGGGAAACAAAATTGCAAGCAGATGCCGGATTAATCGGACCAAACCAGGTTGCAAGTGCCAGAACATTTCTTGCAGAACAAAAATTACTTTTACTCGAACGTGAAGAACAGTTGGATCAACTTTCCGATCAACTCGCATCTTTGATTGGAGTAAGACCGGAAAATGGAATGACACGCTTCATCACTGTAGATGATCCGCCGAGTGAATTTCCATTAGTACAGGTGGATATATTGGTGCAACACGCATTACAAAATAATTCGGATCTGAAAGCGACACAGAAAGATGTGGAAGTGAGCCGGACTCGTGCAAAAGCAGCTGGTTGGGAAGCGTTGCCAAAAGTGGATCTGGTCGGTTCGTTAGGAGGAAATGGCCTGGCTGGAACTGCACAGGATGTTATCTTTGGGAATGACACCTTAAGATTGACCCGCAGCGGAGGTCTTGGTGAAGCCATAAGCCAGGTTAGAAAACGTGATTTTAAAACCTGGAGTATAGGCGTTGAGGTTAGCATACCTATCGGTTTTCGTAGT
Organism: candidate division KSB1 bacterium; assembly: GCA_022566355.1. Taxonomy (NCBI): domain Bacteria; kingdom Pseudomonadati; species Candidatus Zhuqueibacterota bacterium. The sequence goes on along the minus strand of JADFJB010000035.1, from coordinate 8,220 downwards.
GGATTGGGTGAAAAAGACCGGTTACATGCAGAGGTAATTTTAGCTGAGCAACGACATATTGAACAGGCACGTGCCTTGGAAGAGCAAGTAAGAACAAGCCACAGGGAATTGTTCCACGGCCGACGCCGCCTTGATGCGGCTATAGAAGGTGTCGAAGCTGCCCAGGAACAGGTTCGTATCGGGTTAATCGAGTTTCGTAACGGTAGAACTACGGCATTTGAGTTGGTACGGCTGGGCGCTGATTTTGCTCTTGCTCAACAACGTTATTCAGAGGCTTTGGTTCGAACTGCGAAAGCAGCAGCCACCTTGAAAGAATTAACATCAGGTAAGTACCCCGGCGCTATCCGTGAATGATTTGTTTGAACGCGGATGACACGGATAATGCGGATGAACACAGATAAAACATGAATTTATTAAAAAAAATAAAACAAAAAAATCCGTGTTTTTATACCAAATTCGCGTTATATGCGTGCTGCATGCGGCAATTGAACGCGGATGACACCGATGAAACGGATATTCACAGATAAAACACAATTTCGTTAAAAAGCCTAAAACAAATAAATAAAATCTGTGTTAATCAGTCTAATTCCCCGTCATCCGTGTTCTTTCATACAAAACAACTAACAACTTCTAAAATGTCGAACGTAGATGACACTGATGATGCAAATGATTACAGAATCAAAAGAGCAAAATGTTACATAGAGAAATCACTGAAAAGATTATTTATGCTTTTTATAAGGTCAATAATGAACTTGGATATGGTTTCTTGGAAAAAGTCTATGAAAATGCAATGGCAATTGAGTTACGAAAAATAGGCTTGAAAGTAATTCAACAAAAACAAATCGTAGTTCGTTATAATGATCAAATAGTAGGCAAATATGAAGCAGATTTAATAATGAGTGATATGGTTATAGTAGAGACCAAAGCTAAAGAGAGCTTACGTGAAGAGCATGAAGCTCAACTTATTAACTATGAAACGGATTTCTACTTATGGGTTTGAACGCAGATAACACAGATGACACGGATACTCACAAATAAAACAAAATTTATTAAAAAACATAAAATAAAAGAATCTGTGTTAATCTGTCTAATCCGCGTCATCCGTGTTCTTAAGAAGGATCTCTCATTTATAAATGAAAGGCAAAATTTTACAATGAAAATAGTCTCTTTAAAAATATTTAGTTCAATAATTTACATCCTTATTCTTTTACTAATTTCCAGCTGCTCAAAACAAAATGCAGGCGGTGGTTTTTCCATGCCGCCAACGGCGGTGGAAATTGTCGAGGTGTCAGTTCAAAACGTCGCTGATAAATTTGAAGCGGTTGGCACAATTAAAGCCAATGAATCGATTACTGTTGTCGCCGAAATAGATGCTGCTGTAACGGGTCTCCCTTTCGTTGAAGGTGGTGAAATCAAGCGTGGAGAATTAATCGCACAATTAGACGACTCTCAGCTTTCCGCAGAAGTTGCCCGCGCCGAAGCATTGCGAGCTCAAAGACAGGCTTTTTATGACCGCATATTTGCTATTGTTGAACTAAAAGCAGGCGCTCCCCAGGACCTGGACGACGCGGCTGCAGCTTTGAAAGTCGCCGAAGCGAATCTCGCCCTGGCAAATGCGCGCTTTGCAAAAACCAAGGTCATAGCTCCATTCGACGGTATCATCGGGTCACGGCGTGTAAGTATTGGCGCGTTTTTGCGATCTGGTCAGGCAATCACCGATCTGGCCAATATTGATGCAATCCGGGTGAATTTTTCCGCTCCCGAACGATACATTTCTCTTCTGAGAAAAGGGGCCGCTGTTACGGTTTCAACAACTGCATATCCGGGTTACGAATTAAAAGGAACAATTATCGTGATCGAACCTATATTGGATTCTGCAACCAGAAGCGCCAGGATTATCGCCAGGGTGGAGAATCCTGGCCGGAAATTCCGGGCTGGAATGTCAGCCAACGTCTCAGTAATTCTTAGCGAACGATCCCAAGCCTTGACGATTCCAAATGAATCGGTATTTGCCAGCGGCAATGAAACTTTTGTCTTTGTAGTTCAGCCGGATAGCATAGTTGCACGTGTGTCCATTAAACTCGGAACAAGATCGGCCGAGGTGGTGGAAGTGCTACAAGGTTTGGAGCCGGGAATGAAAGTAGTACGAGCCGGCCATCAAAAACTTTTTGAAGGTGCAAAGGTGATGCCTGTTTCCAGTCAAGGTGCAACTCGTTCGAATGAAAGGTAAGAAACTTTGGTTGAATTGAACGCAGATGACACTGATAACACGGATAATCGCAGATAAAACATAAATTATTAAAAAACTTAAAACGAAAGAAACAAATTTAAAAAATCCGTGTTAATCCGTCTTATCAGTGTCATCCGTGTTCAAAAAGAAAACACGCTATTTAAAGGACCATCCACATGAAACTTAGCAGCATATCCATACACCGACCGGTATTTGCCACCGTCATGAGTTTAACGATTCTGCTTTTCGGCATCATTTCATTTAACCGGCTACCGGTACGCGAATACCCGGATATCGATCCACCGATTGTTTCTGTCGTCACCCTTTACCGGGGCGCCAGCCCGAGTGTGGTTGAGACAGAAATCACCAACGTGCTGGAAGAACAATTCGCCACCCTGGAAGGTGTTAAAACATTAACCTCCTCCAGCCAGGAACAGGGTTCGGTTATCACGATTGAATTCGAGCTAAACCGGGATGTGGACGAAGCGACCAATGATATTCGCGATCGAGTATCCAGGATACGCGGTGCGCTTCCCCGCGAAGTAGACGATCCTATCGTTTCTAAAGTGGATGTGAATGCCCAACCGATTGTCTGGTTGGCGCTGTTTAGTGAACGGCACAATGGCCTGGAATTAACCGACATTGGTGACCGTATTTTGAAAGAAAGAATTCAACGCTTGCCTGGTGTGGGTTCCGTGATTATCGGCGGTGAACGCCGCTATGCCATGCGCGTATGGCTCGATCCATTTCAGATGGCAGCGCACGGACTCACAACCCAGGATGTCGAATTAGCTATCCGTAGAGAAAATGCTGAAATACCCGGTGGCCGTGTAGAAGGCCTGCAACGGGAATTTGCAGTCCGAATCCGGGGAGAGCTAACCACGCCCGAGGAATTCGGTGCGATTATTATTTCCCAAAAAGAAACCGACCTGGTGCGCTTGCGTGATATTGCTGAAGTAACGGTTGGCGCACAGGATGAAAGAACAGTCGCCCGCTATAACGGAGAATCTGCAATTGGATTAGGTATCGTAAAACAGTCCAAAGCGAGCACAGTTGATGTTGCCGCCGAAATCCGCAAATCGCTGCCTGAACTAAGCGGACTATTGCCCCCGGGTATGAAATTAGACGTTGCTTACGACTCCTCGACTTTCATTAATGATTCGATTTTGGAAGTAAAGGAAACACTCTTCATTGCTATGTGTCTGGTGATTTTGGTAGTTTTGGCCTTCTTGAAGAGTTTTCGGGCCACATTGATACCCACCCTGGCGATCCCGATTTCGATTATCGGAGCTTTCGCCGTTGCTTATTTTGCAGGATTCACCATCAACATTCTAACCTTGCTAGCTCTCGTGTTGGCCATCGGTATTGTGGTCGACGATGCCATTGTGATGTTGGAAAATATCTATCGGCATATGGAAATGGGGAAAAACCGCTGGCAGGCCGCCCTCGATGGTAGTAAAGAAATTGGCTTCGCAATTGTTGCTACGACGATAGCCCTGGTCGCGGTGTTTGTTCCCCTGGCATTCATGACAGGATCGGTCGGACGTTTATTCAACGAGTTTGGCATTACCCTGGCGGTTGCTATCCTGATTTCCGGATTTGTCGCATTAACATTAACACCCATGCTGTGCTCCAAGTTTCTGAAACCACTGCATGGAACCAGCACCAATTGGTTTTCACGTTCATTTGATCATTTTTTCGATTCCCTGAACCGAATTTACAACCGTATTTTACAGGGCGCCCTGCACCACCGGTTATTGACAATTGTTGGCGGAATTCTGGCCATTGCTTTGAGTGTGGTTCTTTTGAGATTCATACCCACCGAGTTAGTGCCGGTGGAAGATCGTGGCATCGCTTTTGGTATTGTAATCGCCCCGGAAGGCGCAACGCTGGAATATACCGACCGCTATATGCGTGAGGTTGAAGCCATCTTACTGCCGCTGCCGGAGCGGCGTGCCTTGTTTACCGCTGTTGGATTGGGATTTGGCGGCCCCGGCCAGGTTACCAACGGCTTCCTTTTCCTGGCGTTAAAACCGCGCAGCGAAAGAAAGAAATCCCAACAACAAATCGTTCAAGAGCTTTTTCCTCAACTGATATCAATTCCCGGGGTAATGGCTTTCGTCATCAATCCTCCAAGTATCGGCGGCAGATTCAACTCAAACCCGGTGGAATATGTCCTCCAGGCGGATAGCTATGATGAGCTCAACCAAGCGGTAGGAATCATGATAGCCGAAGCATCACAATTAGGCTACCTGATCAATTTGGATAGCGATCTCCGTCTCAACAAACCCCAACTGGATATCAATGTGGATCGGGAACGCGCCGCAGACCTGGGAGTCTCTGTTACCGATATTGGTTCGACACTGGAGACCTTTCTGGGCGGTCGGGTGGTTACCAATTTTAAACGCGGCACCAAGCAATATGATGTGATTATCCAGATGAAGCCTTCGGCCCGTACTACACCGAATGCCATCCGGGAAATCTACATTCGTGGTGGCGGAGGATTGGTGCAACTGGCAAATGTTGTTCAGGTTAAAGAAACCGTTGCACCGAAAGCGTTAAACCATTACAACCGTATGCGTTCGGCAACGATCACTGCCGGCCTCATTCCTGGTATCAGCCTGGGGCAGGCTTTGGACGATCTGGACCGGATCGCACAAGAGAAATTGCCGGGCGGTATTAAACGCGAGTTTGCCGGGCAGTCATTGGAGTACCAGTCGGCGGGCGCCAGTCTCATTTTTATGTTCCTGTTCGCCGTTGTATTTATCTACCTGGTGCTTTCGGCTCAATTCGAAAGTTTTGTCCATCCGTTTACGATTTTACTTTCAGTGCCGCTGGCAGTCTTTGGCGCCATCCTGACGCTGTATATTTTCGGGCAAAGCCTGAATATTTATTCGCAGATCGGGTTGATCATGCTCATCGGCCTGGTGACCAAAAATTCGATTTTGATTGTGGAATTTTCCAATCAGTTGCGAGCGCGCGGGAAAGCAGTGATGGAAGCCGTGGTGGAAGCGGCAACCATTCGCCTGCGCCCGATCCTCATGACCTCATTCTCCACCATTCTGGGTGTAATGCCGATTGCCCTTGGCCTGGGTGCCGGCGCGGAATCCCGTCGTCCCCTTGGTCTAGCGGTTGTGGGTGGGTTGTTTTTCTCCACCTTCCTGACCCTGGTTTTGGTGCCGGTAGTCTATACCCTTCTGGCGCGTTTCACCAAAGCGGTTAGAGCCGGTGAGTACGTTCCCGAAACTGGCAAATCTAAAGAGGAATTGCCGCCAGGAACAAAGTTGGTGACCGAGGGTGGGCATGGATAAATCTGGCTATGGAAAATTACGTTACAGATTCGCATTTCTTAACTGCATAGATTGGGCTAAAGAATATTCACAACCTAGCCTCGGAAGTTTAGTTTAATAATATTTTTCTTGACTTTTTGAAATTTGCTATGTAATTTCGGATTATTCAAAAAATAGAATAATCCATTAGGGTAACCATGGGAAAGTTGGGACAAAAAATATACTAAATCCCGAAAACAAAAATTATGGATGAAATAAATCCCTGTTGTTATGCGACAGCATTATGCAACAATCGTTATTGGCATTATTACTCAAAATGAAAACACCTAGAATTATTAGTTAACTTTTAAATTATAGCAGGTTATACAATAAATGAAAGCAGTATCATAAGACATGGTGTGTTGCATAATACCGTAATTATGTGTCACATAATATTATGTTAGATTAAGAATAATAGAATACAATGAAGAAAAAGGAAGATGCTGACATTCTCAGTGATAAGTCAGGTTTGCTATTGATCTACATAGAAGTGAATAAGAATGCCAGGTATGTCGTTGATAAAATTTGGACCAATGCCAGGTTCTTCACAACGATTATTTCTGGAATGCTCACCGCAACCGGCGCAGGTATCGTGGCTATGCTAAGAGTGGAACCTATAAACTTTGGAGAATTGATAGCTAGAAATCTCTTAATCATAATCCCTGGTATGGTAATCGTAATCGCAATTATTGGTGTTAGAAACTTAGCTCGTGAATACTCGCGCTTTCTTGAATGAGTCGTTGTATTGAATAAACTTCAATACAAATTGGGTTTATATAAGGAAATGGAATGGCAACAATATACGACGGACAAATATTTATTACCGAAACAATTTATTGCCAAAAGTCATTCATCAAGTGAAGAGTTTGTCCAAGCCGGGCTAAAGAAAAAGGGTTCCCTCTATTATTACTTTAAGCTTCTGAATGGCACATATATATCCATAGCGATAATACTTATTATCGTGATTTTGTGGTTTAATCTAAAACCTCTGTTCTTTGAATGAGAAGGTATCAAGAATCGATACATCAGATATTGATAAGGTAACTCAACTGCTAAAAGGATGTCAGAGCATCCTTTTCGTGACTGGTGCTGGAATCTCAGCCGATTCAGGTCTCCCAACCTATCGCGGGATAGGTGGTTTGTATAATGTAGAAACAACAGAGGATGGGATGTCTATAGAAGTAGCACTGTCAGGATCGACAATGGAGAATACCCCGGAGCTCACTTGGAAATACCTAAAACAAATTGAACTGGCTTGTCGCGGCGCTAAATTCAATCGAGCTCACGAAGTCATTGCTGCGATGGAAGAGCGCTTCAAGAGGGTGTGGACTCTTACGCAAAATGTTGACGGATTCCATCAAGCGGCTGGATGCAATAATGTAATCGATATTCATGGAAACTTGCATCATCTGAAGTGTATGAGTTGTAACTATCGAGAAACCGTACCTGATTTTAGTCGGTTAAGTATTGTGCCTCAGTGTCCAAATTGCAATGCTGTTGTACGACCCGATGTCGTACTCTTTGGAGAAATCTTACCGGCAGAAAAGGTTAGATTGCTGCAGCATGAACTTGACCAAGGATTTGATTTGGTGTTCAGCATCGGCACAACTAGTTTATTTCCATACATAAATGAACCAATTTATCGCGCAAAAAATGCTGGATCACCAACGGTAGAAATTAACCCTGGAGTTACCGAAGTTTCTAATATAGTTGACGTAAAAATTCCTTTGAAAGCGGCTATGGCTTTGGACAATATTTGGAGGGCTTATCAAGAGTAAATAGAATATTCAAGGCTTTTCAACATTAAGATTTCTGTAATGAGATTTAGTCCGGTATATAACTTCAGTGTCAACCGGACTCGAAAGCTGTGGGATAAAATCAGAGTTTGGAGTTTTTACAAACACATTGTGAGTCAAAAACATTAGGTGCTCTAAAATTTTGCGCCGGTACACTTGTTGTTTAGCGCTTATTGTAAACACATTATTCGAAAGAAAGCATAATTTGGGAGACTCGAAACCAATGCCATCAGGATTAAAAAGACCGCGTTACCCAATGCCCGAATTTATCAGGACGGCTCTTATTGAGAATAACCTGATGGAAGCGTATCACAACCGCCCCGCATATCAGCAAAATGACTATATTGGCTGGATTACTCGCGCCAAGCCCGAGACAGTTCATCGCAGAATATGAATTCTAGTGAAAAAGTCCGTTTGACATTTAACGTTAAACGTTATATATTAATGATTCATGATTAGGTCGTTTAAGTGCAAAGAAACAGAAAAGATATTCCATCGACAGTTTGTCAAAAAGTTTCCCAACGACATTCAGCGCGTCGCATTGAGAAAACTAAGAATGTTGAATCGAGCTAAGACTTTGAGAGATTTACTTGTTCCACCTGGAAATCGATTTGAAGCACTAAAGGGTATTCGAAAAGGTCAACACAGTATCCGAATAAATAACCAATGGAGAATCTGTTTTGAATGGCATGAGAACGATGCTAAAAACGTAGAAATAGTTGATTATCATTAGGAGAGAACATGACTTCTAAAAAAATGACACCTTTACATCCAGGCGAAATCTTACAGGAAGAATTCTTAAAACCCATGAATCTTAGCCAAAATCGCCTCGCTCTTGATATCCGGGTTCCTGCGCGTAGAATCA
>JADFJB010000034.1 GCA_022566355.1 candidate division KSB1 bacterium | reverse complement strand
TTTATATTTTTTCGAGAAAATCAATTTTATTGATGGATTTATGTTGCTTTATGGTTTTCTATTTGTAAATTAGGTGGTTAAGAACAATCACTAGATCATTAATTTTTTTTAAAAATGGAGATTCAATGAACTCAAAATTCAAACAGCAGTTATTTTTGAGTGGATTATTTTTAGCCGTTAGCTTGTTTTGGGGATGCAGTTTGTCCACACAAGCAGACCTTGTTCTGAAAAATGGCAAAATTGTGACCCTGGATGATACTATTTCGGAAGCACAAGCTATTGCAATCTCTGGTTATTCCATAACTGCAGTTGGCAGTGATGAGGAAATTCAAAAATATATTGGCGATAATACTGAAGTGATTGATTTGAATGGCAGGCTGGTTGTACCGGGTTTCATTGAGGGTCATGGGCATTATATGGGCCTGGGAAATTCAAAAATGATCCTGGATTTAACCAAAGTTAAAAATTGGGATGAAATCGTCGCCATGGTAGGTGAAGCTGCTAAAAAAGTACAACCTGGCGAATGGATTACCGGCCGGGGCTGGCACCAGGAAAAATGGGACAAAGTGCCGCAACCAAATGTGGATGGCGTACCATTGCATCGAGAACTGAGTAATATATCACCAAATAATCCAGTGAATTTAACCCATGCCAGTGGTCATGCATCATTTGCCAATGCCAAAGCGATGGAAATTGCAAATATTACAAAAGACACTTCTAATCCACCTGGAGGAGAAATTGTCAAAGATAACTTGGGGAATCCCACTGGTTTGTTGCGAGAGACCGCACAACGGATGGTTGGCGCGGCTCGAACTGCTTCGTTAGAAAACCGATCAAAAGAGGAAGTAGAAGCTGAAGCCCGACAAAAAATAGAATTAGCCGGTCAAGAAGCGCTTTCGAAAGGAATTACGACTTTTCATGATGCTGGTGCAAGTTTCGCTGAAATCGATCGTTTCAAGGCATTTGCGGAACGTGGTGAATTGCCAATTCGATTGTATGTAATGGTGCGAAGAGAAAGCAATGAAACAATGGCAGAGAAATTAGCTTCATACCGAACAATTCCTAAAGATAATGATTTTCTCTCAGTGCGTTCCATCAAACGTCAAATTGATGGTGCACTGGGCTCCCATGGCGCCTGGCTTCTCGAACCCTATATCGATCTAACCTCCAGCACCGGTTTAGTCTTGGAAACTGTTGAAGATATCACAAGAACTGCTGAAATCGCTTTTGAAAATGGCTTTCAAGTAAACACGCATGCAATTGGCGACCGGGCTAACCGGGAAGTTTTAGATATCTATGAAAAAACCTTCAAAATGGATCCCAACAAAACTGACTTACGCTGGCGCATCGAGCATTCTCAGCATATCCACCCGGATGACGTCCCACGCTTTTTTCAGCTAGGAGTCATTGCCTCAATGCAAGGCGTGCATTGCACATCCGATGCCCCCTGGGTGCCCAAACGTCTTGGAGATGAACGATCTAAATCCAACGCTTATGTCTGGCGAACCCTGATGGATGCTGGTGTGGTTGTCACGAATGGAACGGATGTGCCCGTTGAAGATATCGATCCGCTGGCTAGTTTTTACGCTTCCGTTTCCAGGATGATGCCGGATGGTACAAGATTTTACCCTGATCAACGAATGACTCGTGAAGAAGCCTTACGTTCTTATACCATTAACAACGCTTACGCAGCTTTCGAAGAGCACTTGAAAGGATCACTCACCAAAGGCAAGCTTGCAGACATTGTGGTTCTTTCAAAAGATATCATGACTATTCCTGAAGAAGAAATACTCAACACAAAGGTGGATTATACTATTTTGGGTGGTGAAGTTAAATATAAGAGAGAAGTACAATACTAAGTTTTTAGATTACTAGGATTTGTATTTAAGAGATAGATTTCTTAATATACACTATATTTGTGCATACAATATTAGTGATATAGATAAATAAAAGAAGGTTTATGTTAAAAAATATAACCTTAAGCGCTGAAGAAATCCTCATTCATAAAGCGCGGGAAAGAGCATATCGTGAACGATCGACTTTAAATGCTGAATTTCGCAAATGGTTGCAAAAATATGTGAGAAATAATTTAAAAATATCGAATTATGATACGTTTATGGAATCTTTAAAGTACGTACATCCTGGAAAAACTTTTAGTCGGGATGAAATGAATGACTGAGAAATATTTTATCTACACGAATAATTTTATTTATTCATTTGATTATTCAAACACTTCTAAACAAATAACTATTGAATCACTGAATTAATATCTCAAAACAACGGAGGCCAAATGAAACCAATAAAACGTATTAATGCATTTTTGATTCTACTATTCTTAATTCCATGTTATAGTTTCTCACAAGACAAACCAACAGAAGAAAAACAACAACCAAAAATGGTTAAACCTGCACCGGACCGAAAGGCCGGAGAAGGCGAAGGTCCATTTGAACGGTTGATCATTCGGGGCGCAATTGTTATTGATGGCACCGGCGCTCCACCAAGAGGTCCGGTGGATATCGTCATCGAAGGGAATCGGATTGAAGAAATAAAAAGTGTGGGATCACCAGGAGTAGAAATAGATGAAGACAAAAGGCCCAAGGATGCCACAAAAGAAATCGATGCTCACGGATCCTATGTGATACCCGGCTTAATCGATCTCCATGTGCATACTGGCGGAGTACCAAAAGCGCCGGAAGCCGAATATGTATACAAGCTATGGATGGGTCATGGCATCACCACAGTAAGAGGCGTCCCCACCGGCCCGCTGGAGTGGTCGTTAAAAGAAAGGGAACGAAGCGCTAAAAATGAGATCGTAGCTCCGCGTATCTTTTCTTACCATCGACCTGGAAGCGGCAAAGAGTGGAAAGATCGGCAAATCCGCACACCCAAAGACGCCCGGGAATGGGTACGGTATGCTGCCAAAAAAGGCATTGATGGGTTGAAAGTAGGCTCGTATCGTCCCGAGATTATGGCAGCTTTGCTCGATGAGGCGAAGAAATTTGGGCTCGGTTCAACCGCCCATTTAGGCCAGATGGGTGTTGCGCAAATGAATGCGATCGACGCGGCGCGCCTGGGTCTTGGAACTCAGACACATTATTATGGTCTATTCGAATCTCTTTACAAAAATTATGATGTTCAACCCTGGCCTGTTGACATGAACTATAACAATGAACAGCATCGGTTTGGTCAGGTTGCTCGCCAGTGGAATTTAATCCATCCCCGGGGAAGCGACGAATGGAATGCTTTGTTAAAGGAATTTCTCGAGCTAGATTTTATTATCAACCCTACCATGACGATTTATTCTGCCGGAAGAGATGTGATGCGGGCTCGCACAGCCGATTGGCATGAAAAATATACACTTCCATCTCTCTGGGATTTTTATGAGCCCAGCAGGAAAAGCCATGGTTCCTACTGGTATTACTGGACAACCTGGGATGAAGTAGCCTGGAAAAACTTTTACCATGTCTGGATGCAGTTCTTGAATGATTACAAAAATATGGGCGGAAGAGTTACCATGGGTTCGGATGCCGGATTTATCTATCAGACATATGGATTCGGCTCCATTCTGGAAATGGAACTACTGCAGGAAGCCGGCTTTCACCCCCTGGAAGTCATTCGTTCTTCAACCATGCATAGCGCGGAAGCGCTCTTCGAACCCAAAGGCCTGCCTATAGATTGCGGCGTAATTCGTCCCGGATTGTTGGCTGACCTGGTGATTATCGACGAAAATCCCCTCGCAAACTTGAAAGTCCTTTACGGCAACGGAGCCGAAAAAATAAATGATGAGACCGGTGAGCCTGAACGAGTTGGCGGTGTGAAATATACGATCAAGGATGGAATTATTTATGATGCCAAGCAGCTGCTTAGAGATGTGGAAGAAATGGTAAACAAGCAAAAACAAGAGAGAATGAAAGATCAAGTAGCCAGTGAAGACAAATGACGTGAGACGTGAGACGGCAGATGCGAAACGAACAAAAGTAACAAAGGCACATAGGCACATAGGCACATAGGCACATAGGCACATAGGCACAAAGTAAAAAAGAAAAAAGAAAAATAAACATCAAGAACCGTGTCATTGCAAGGAGTCCTTGAGACGAAGTCGAAAGACGACGTGGCAATCTCCTTGGCTGAGACGGCAGACAACTAACGTGAAATACTGATTTCATCGTTTTGAGAGGTTGTGTGAAATGGACATAATTGTTATTAGAATTCAAAAAGAGACTTAGCCATGATTAAATCATTAAAATATACTTGCTTTATTGCTCTAATCAGTATAAGCTGCTCAGCAAATAAAAATGCCGATTTAATTCTCATTAATGGTAATATCGTCACCGTAGACGAGAATTATCCCAAGGCCGAGGCCATTGCCATAAAAGGTGAGAATTTCCTGGCAGTCGGCAGCAACGAAGAGATCAATCAATACAAGGGAGATCAAACTGAAGAAATCGATCTGAAAGGTAAAACAGTGGTTCCCGGCCTGGTAGATGGACACCTCCACTTTGCCAGATTGGGAGCAGATCGAAGCAATATTGTCGAGTTAGATGATACTCGCAGTCTTGCGGAAGCGTTGACTTTAATTAAAAGACGAGTGCAGCGTTTACCTGCCGGAGAATGGCTGACTGGCTCCGGCTGGCATCTAGCCAACTGGGGAGTTGAGGATTGGCCTACTGCTGCAGATTTGGATCGGGTGGCACCCAACAATCCGGTATCATTTGTTGGCATGCATAGTCATGCCAGTTGGCTAAACAGTAAAGCGCTGCAAACCGCTGGTATTACTAAAGACAGACCTGATCCGGACGACGGCATCATTCAGCGTGACGAAGATGGCAAACCTACGGGCATCCTTATCGAAAATGCACAATGGCTGGTTCGAAATGTTATTCCACCACAACAACAAGAGAGCCTCAAAGAAAGCATTAGAAAATCTATCCAATTGGCCCATTCCTACGGTTTTACCGGCGCTCACGACATGGGAACCAGTATGGAAGTAGTTAACACCTACCGCGAGTTAATTGCCGAAAACCAGTTTCCGTTCCGGATAAATGGCTATGTGCGAATGTGGCGAACAGGAGAATTGCTGGACGATTTTATAAATGCAGGGCCAGTCATAGCCGAGGGGAATCATCGGTTGACTATAAGAGGTGTTAAGCTTTCCATTGATGGCGCTTTAGGAGCACGCGGGGCTGCCCTGCTTGCGCCCTACAGCGATGAGCCCTCTGCGACTGGGGTGATTCGTGTTCCCGGCGACCAGGTTTATCAAATTGTAAGTAAATGCCTGGCAAATGGTTTTAATGTAGCATTACATGCCATCGGTGATCGCGGCAATCGAATCGTACTGGATGAGGTAGAAAAAGCATTGCAGGAAAATCCGGTCAAAGATCATCGCATTCGCGTGGAACACGCTCAAATTGTAGCATTGGAGGATATCCCCCGCTTTTCGAAACTGAATTTAATCGCCTCGTTTCAGTGGATGCATTGCACATTGGATATGCCGTGGGCGGAAAAACGTGTTGGACCGGAACGAATTAAAGGAGGATATGCCTGGCGAACTTTCCTCAATAACGGCATCCGAATTGTTGGCGGTTCGGATGAAGGCAGGCGCACGTTTAGTCCGTTTATGGGTATCCATGCTGCCGTTACACGCCAGGATCGGGAAGGTAAACCAGCAGGTGGATGGTATCCCGATCAACGTTTGACTAGATTGGAAGCATTAAAAAGCTATACACTCGATGCGGCTTACGCAAGTTTCGAAGAAGATGTTTTGGGATCGATTACCCCTGGTAAATTAGCGGATTTGGTTGTGCTTTCTAAAGATATAATGATTATTCCTGCGGAAGAAATCCTTGAAACGCAAGCCATGATGACCCTTGTCAGCGGGAAGGTTGTTTTTACACGGTAATTATATTGATTCCATCGCCTGGAAAGGTTGTGTGAAAATGAGTTGGGAAACCGTTAAAACGGTTAGATTCTTTTAGGATTTACTTATTCCCACGAATGAATTCGTAGGATTCACTAGTAATGAGCCTTTGTTAACCTGCACTATTCATGAATTATAGTATTAAGCTTGAAGTTTCAAAAGTGTCATCCCGTCGCTACTGGATGACAGTGATAAGGTTCATGAATTATCCAGGTTAATTAATAATATAATAATATAGAAGCACACAACTTTATTTGTGAGTGCGAATGAATTCTATAATGAGGTAACCATTTCAAACCTTTTTTTCATTGAAATCCTGTTTTCACGCAGTCTTCTGGATCGATGGAATCAGTCAAAGCCATAAAAAAATGCCTAAACTTCAAAAAATAGTTTTGTCAACCTTATTCCTCCTAAGTGTTTCATTTTTAGCATCTCATTCATCTTTAGCTCAAACAAATCTAAAAGCAGACCTGATTTATACCAACGCAAAAATCTTAACTATGGATGAGAGTAATCCTCAATCTAGCGCTATTGCGGTCTTGGGAAATAAAATTATAGCTGTTGGCTCAGATCAGGATATGGAGCGTTTCAAGGGATCCTCAACAAAATCGTATGATCTTGGTGGACGAACGATCATTCCCGGAATCAACGAAACTCACATTCATGTACGCGACCTCGGTTTTCAGCAATATTATGCAGTCAATATGGAACCTGCCAAAAATATAGCTGATATCGAGCGATTACTGAAAGACCGCCTCGACAAACTCAAAAAAGAAAATAATCTCGATGGTTGGGAATATCCAACCACCGGAGAGATGGGGAAATGGCTATTCGGCCTGGGATGGACCCAGGATCGGCTTGTGGAAAAACGCATGGCCAATCGCCATGAATTGGACCATGTTTCCCGAGACATTCCGGTCTCACTAGAACGCATTTATAATGGAATTGCAGTAAACACCAAAGTCTTCGAGCTGCTTGGCATTGATTTCGATGATCCATCTACCCACCCTACATGGTTTAAAGAAGATCCAGCCGAGTTTGAGGCTGGAGATATTATTTTTCGAGACCCGGATTCTGGCCTGCCAAACGGTGTCTTCGTTGGCACCAAAGCACCTTTATTGATTTCAAAAGTAATCCCTGAACAATCCTTTAAGCAAAAAGTAGAAAGCCTTATCCTGGGTTTGGAAGTACTATCCTCACTGGGAATCACAAGCATTGTCGAGGCAGGTTCCAGAATGGGCAGTGTTACCAAGATTTATCAAGCAGCGTATGATACCGGCAACCTACCGGTCAGGGTGAATATCTACGATGGCTGGTATCGCAGCGGTGATCCAACCGGTTTGGGTGATCCCAAACAGATAGAAAATCGCCTTAAGGCTTTAGGATTTCATAATATTGGCAACGAAATGTTTCGAATTCGTGGAGCTAAAATCTCCGCTGATGGAGGCATCGGTTCCAGAAGTGCAGCAGTTTCGGTGCCATTCTTGTCCATACCTGAAGATCCATTGGGTGGTGAAAACTACGGTGCTTTTCGAGATCCTGATTTTAATTATAGATTCGAACAATTCAACAAACTCACTAATTATGGCTGGGAGTTGCATACCCATGCCTGTGGAGATGCGGCTATTCGACAAACTGTGGATGCTTATAAAATCCTTATGGACCAGATTAAAAAAGAAGATTCTAATGCTGACTTGAGATGGAGTATCATTCACTGTTATCTGCCTGATGAGCCAAATACTGCAGTGATTGAAGAAATGGCCAGATACGGCATCATCGCTGCTATCAATCCGGCAAATCTTTACTTTGAAGGAGACTCCTTCCTGCGAAATATTGGTCCGGAAAGAATGTCGCGACATACACCCTACAAAACATTTCTGGATGCCGGAATCCGAATGGCATCCGGATCTGATTATCCGAATAATTCTCCCGATCCCTGGATTGGCATTTACCAAATGCGTACAAGACGACATCAATTATCAGGTGAGGTTCATGGCCCTGAACAGCGGATACCACTTCTGGCAGCACTGAAAACATATACCATCAACGGGGCATATCTGACCTATGACGACCCTATTCGCGGCTCCCTTCAAGTCGGCAAACTTGCAGATTTAGTTATCCTGGATGCCGATCTGTTGAATATAGAAAATGAAGAATTATTACAAATGAATTCGAAAATTCTTTTTACTATGGTTGGTGGAAAGATTCAATACCAGAAACCCGGATTTGAACTAAAGAAAAATCCAGCCAATTAGAGGGATCTAAATCGTTAATTCAATCTTAAAAATGAGGTCATCAATGAAAAAAATATTTGCCTTCGCCATAATTTGTCTTTTGAGTATTCCAATTAATGTTTATGCTCAAAAATACATAGACAATGATGGTAAAATAAAAATAGCCCTGGTCAAAAATCCATACAAAGGAGATCGTAGCGGCTCGCCTATATCCAAAGGACCAGACATATTGGAACATAGCGGGCTGAAAGATATTCTTTCAGGAATGGGTGGCAAAATAGTAAACATTTCCAACGTACAATTATCAAAGGAAGAAGAAAAAGAATATGGCGTCTGGAATAAATTTGGTTATGCCAATAACCGGTTGGGGCAATGGGTTGCAAAAAACGAAAGAGACGGCAATTTTAATGTGGGACTCTTAAATAACTGTAGTTCCTTAATGGGAATGCTTGCCGGATTGCAGCATTCAGGTACAAGTAAACGACCATTAAGAATCGGCCTGGTTTTTATCGACGCGCACGGTGATTTCAATACACCGGAAACCACACTCAGTGGCATGCTTGGTGGCATGCCTGTCGCGATTGCAGCCGGTCATTGTCTGACGCGAATGCGTTTGCAATCGGGTTTGGATCCGGCAATTCCGGAAAAATATATTGTCATGGGTGCGTTAAGAGATACTGATCCATTGGAGCAGGAGCGCTTCGACAATTCATTAATCGAAATGATTTCAACTGATGATATCCGAAATTTAACAGACAATATCCATCATCAAATGAAGAGATTGAGCGGGTTAACAGACAAAATATATATCCACATCGATATGGATGTTTTGGACCCAAAGGAAGTAATGGGACACCCCCTCACAGTTCCCAATGGCCCTACCAGCAAGGAGTTAGCCGCTGCCTTGGAATTGATGTTCAAATATGAAAAAACATCCGCAATTGGCATTGCGTCATATCCGATCGATGACAAAGATCAATTGTCCTTAAAAGCAGCCTATAATTTAATTGCAGGTGCGGTTAGAGGAATTAAAGGTAGATAAGACTAAAATTCTAATTTCGATATCTAACCTGAAATATTCACTGCAAAGTTCGAAAGAGTAAAATAGGAGAAAAAGTGATAAAAACTCGAACAACCATTTACATTGCATTGCTAAACCTTGTTTCTTACATTGTAGAATAAATGAGTGAGAATCTTTCCATTATATGGCTTTTAAATCTTACAAATCTCACCACTTTTTATTTGATTTTTTTCATAAATGAAAGGAGATCATTATGCGTTATACTATCCCATTTCTGGTAATAGGGTGTTGTTTGTTTATTACAAGCTGTCAATCGGCAAAGGTTGAGACCATGCCTACAAACCTGGAACCTCCTATTGCGAAAATCGAGCCGAAGGAGTTGAAAATCCATGATGATATTCGGATCGACAACTACTATTGGCTAAAAGAACGCGAGGACCAGGAAGTGATCGATTATCTCACAGCCGAGAATGAATACACCAATGCCATGACGGCTCATACAAATAAACTCGAAGATGAATTATTCGAAGAGATTAAAGGCCGGATCAAGCAGACCGATCAATCGGTTCCTTACAAATCAGATGATTATTATTATTACACACGCTATGAAGACGGTAAGGAATACCCCATTTATTGCCGCAAAAAAGGCTCTATGGATGGCAAAGAAGAAATTATGGTGAATGCGAACGAGATAGCTGAAGGGCATGAATTCTGTTCGGTTCGGGGACGATATGTGAGTTCCGGACAAAACCTTCTTGCTTTTTCTGTGGATACTGTTGGCAGGAGATTATACACGCTGCAGTTTAAAAATTTAGATACCGGTGAAATCTATGAAGACAAAATCGCCAATGTGACCGGCAATGCCGCCTGGGCTAACGATAATAAGACAATCTTCTATACCAGGAAAGATTTGGAAACGCTCCGTTCCAACCAGATTTACAAGCATGTGTTGGGTACAGACCCGGCAAACGATGAGCTCATTTTTAATGAAACGGATGATACATTTTCCTGCTTCATTTTTAAGACCAAATCAAAAAAATACTTGATGATTGGCTCGAACCAAACCCTTAGCTCCGAATATCGCTACCTGGATGCAAGTAATCCAAATGGAAAATTCAAGGTATTTTTGAAAAGAGAAAGAGATCACGAATATGATGTGGATCATTTCAAGGATAAATTTTATGTGCGGACAAATCTAAATGCGAAAAACTTTCGCTTGATGGAAACGCCCATTACCAATACTTCGAAAAACAATTGGAAAGAAGTTATTCCACATCGAGATGATGTTCTTTTCAATGGCTTCGAGATCTTTACCGATCACCTTGTGCTCTCTGAACGGAAGAATGGTTTGGCACAGCTCCATGTTATGCCCTGGGATGGAAGTAAAGAACATTACCTGGATTTCGGCGAACCCACTTACCTGGCTTATATCAGCACCAATCCGGATATTAATACAAACGTCCTGCGATATGGATACACTTCCTTGACCACGCCGAACTCAACATTCGACTACGATATGAATACTCGTGAAAAAACATTGCTCAAGCAGGAAGATGTTTTGGGTGGATTTGATTCCAATGATTATGTGACCGACCGTTTATACGCAACTACCGATGACGGCGTACAAATTCCGATTTCAATTGTATATCGAAAAGGGATCGAGAAAAATGGCAAAAATCCGCTTCTCCTTTACGGTTATGGCTCTTATGGCTCCAGTATGAATGCAACGTTCAATTCTGCCAGGCTCAGTTTACTGGATCGCGGTTTCATTTATGCAATCGCGCATATTCGTGGTGGACAAGAGATGGGACGGTATTGGTATGAGGATGGTAAATTATTGAAGAAGAAAAATACTTTCACTGACTTTATCGACTGCGGAGAATACCTGGTTGAGGAGAATTATACCAATCCGGAAAAAATGTTTGCCATGGGCGGCAGCGCAGGTGGACTTTTAGTCGGCGCCGTGATGAATATGGCTCCGGATTTGTTCAATGGTATAATCACTCGCGTTCCCTGGGTTGACGTTGTTACCACTATGCTGGATCCGGACATTCCCCTAACCACCAGCGAATACGATGAGTGGGGCGATCCTAACAAGAAAGAATATTACGATTATATGCTGTCTTATTCACCTTATGATAATGTTGAAGCCAAAAATTATCCCAATTTGCTGGTAACAACCGGCCTTCATGATTCACAGGTTCAATATTGGGAACCGGCAAAATGGGTCGCAAAACTACGTGCGATGAAAACGGATAACAACAGACTTCTGCTGAAAATCAATATGGATGCCGGTCATGGCGGCGCTTCAGGCCGATATAAGCGATACCGTGAGACTGCGTTTATTTATTGCTTTTTGTTGGATTTGGCAGGACTTGGGCAGAGTTCTTGAGAAAATAGTACTAATATTTGAGAATACAAAAAAGGCTGTTCAAAATATTTGGACGGCCTTTTTTGTCTTTGAATTAATTTGGTTAAATAAATATCGGTACACTATTTTCCTCGTTTTGTGAAATGAACGTCACGATAGGGTTTGTCATTTTATGTTTTCTACTCTCCCCTTCCTGCCAATTTAATCCCCTCTTCCTCTTCATTCATAAAGTGTAAGAGCACCCCCTACGACAAAAAATATCAGGACAATTGCAATACCAACTCGTTGGCTGCCAATGCTCCTGCCAAAATTATTAAGAGTCCAGGGCTCGAAAAACAGTAGCTTTGCCTGAGAACGCAAAAAATCCAAATGCTTCTGCTTCAATGTTTTTCAGCACGAATCTCATTATTCCAGTCTGGAAGATACCCGCTAAACTTGTGCCCGTATGTTTTTAACGGGTAAGCAGACGGGAATGACAGAAAAGTTGTTCGTTAAGACACTAATTAATCATCTTCAATAAAAACGGCAGGCGATATTTTAAATCGTTTGCTGAGCGCTTTAATCTGGCGGATATTAAGCTTTCTTCTTCCGCTTAATATTTCCGATACGACTCCTTGACTTCCCAGTTCCTTTAAATCACTTTGTTTTAGATTATGTTCTTCCATTAAATAATTTAAGCACCCAATCGAATCTCTTTTCGGTTCAGGATAATGTTCATTTTCGTACTCTTCGATCCGTGTTTCCATGGTTTCCATTAATGACGCCAGTGGATGATTTTCATCTTCACCAACCATATCGATTAATTTATCTAATACTTTTACGGCATATTCATACTGTTCTTCATTATTGATGACCGATACAACCCTGGAGGCAATCGGCCATATTCTGTCGATTGCTTTTATTTCTTCATTTAACACTTCCATTGTTATTCCTTCCATTTACTCTTATCATATTCCTTATGAGTTAATATCTCATGGAGAGATAATTATCAAGAAGTATTATTTGTAAAACTTTCTTGGTGATCTACTAAATAGATAATCCATGGCGGGTGAATAACGACTGAAATTCTGATTGGAGTGTAACGAAAGCTTTTATCACCCTCTCCAAATAAGATTGTAAACCAATGTGGCTTGTAATTTAATTCAAGGTGTGAATGATTATCATTCATGGTATGAATAGATTTCAATTTTTCTTTGGTTTAATATACAGGAACAAGCATTAACCGGTTCTTATCATTGCAAAAATGAGATT
Source organism: candidate division KSB1 bacterium (assembly GCA_022566355.1). Taxonomy (NCBI): domain Bacteria; kingdom Pseudomonadati; species Candidatus Zhuqueibacterota bacterium. The sequence continues at coordinate 23,805 of JADFJB010000034.1, read as the reverse complement.
CGCGCTAAACTTGTGCCCGTATGTTTTTAACGGGTAAGCATGCGGAAATGATAAGAAAAAGTATTTGTATTAACACTCTCACGTCTGCCGTCTTACGCTTCACGTTTTACTCTCCCCTTGCCGCCAATTTTATCCCTTCCTCTTCATTCACAAAGTGCAAAAGCACACCCCCCACAACAAAAAATACCAGGACGATAGCAATGCCAACCCGTTGACTGTCAAAAGCACCTGTCAGGATGCCCAGGAGTAAAGGCCCTAAGAATGCTGTAGCCTTACCTGAGAACGCAAAAAATCCAAATGCCTCTGCTTCCATATTTCGCGGTACAAAGCGTGCCATCAAAGAACGACTGGCAGCCTGGTTAGGTCCTGAAAACAGCCCGATCAGAATTCCTGCAATCCAGAACCAAAAGCGGTTTTGTGCTGTAACGGCAATGATAGCCGCCACAGAAAGACCAATCAGACTAATCATGATGGTTTTCTTGCCGCCGAGAATATCATCCAAATATCCGAAAGCAAATGCTCCAATACCAGCGCAAATATTTAACACAATTCCGAAAATAATTATTTCATCTAAAGTAAAGCCGAATGTTCCTCCAGCATAAATTCCACCGAAAGCAAATATTGTGACCAGACCATCATTGTAAATTAAACGTGCTAAAAGAAGTCTCACAACCTGACGGTATTTCCTGATTTCCTTAAAGGTGTTAACCAATTGTTTATAGCTTTCAGTGACGGTATTTTTTCCATCTTTAATAACTCTTGACTTATTTTCTTTAAGCCAGATAAAAGTGGGAATACTAAACACTGCAAACCAGACCGCAACCAGAAGATTGGTTGCACGAACATGTTGATAAGCATCTTTGCTAAATCCAAACCATGGAATTTCCGCATTGACAAATCCAACAAAAGCAATGACCAATGCCAGCAATCCGCCCACATAACCCAATGCCCAACCATATCCGGAAACTCGGCCTATTTTCTCCAATGGAGTGATATCAGGCAAAAAAGCATTATAAAAAACCGCTCCCATTTCAAATGCGATATTTGCGATCACGAACCAAATGAGCGCTTGCAATACAAATCCTGGCTCAATGGTATAGAGGAAAGTCGAAGCAACAACACAGGTAGCAGTTGTTATGAAAAGAAAAAGTTTGCGGGTTCCACCCCGATCTGCCATGACACCAACAATTGGAGATAAAAGAGCCACGATAATTGCAGTTATAGTCACGGCTCGAGACCAATATACTGTCCCAACCGTGATGTTTTCTGCATGGTAGCCGGTAAAATATGCGGAATAAATAAAGGTCACAACCAGTGTTGTGAAGGGAGAATTCGCAAAATCATACATGCACCAGCTAAAAACTGTCCGGCGATTTAACTTTAAATTATCAGACATCAATTATCTCCAGATCATTTTGATACTCATTTTTAATTTTTGAAAAGAGTTATAACAAAACTTAATGTTTTTAGCCAGCTACCGATTTTCAATTTAACTCAACCCATGATTACATTTGAGTCTCTTCTTGTAGCCGGTTTTTAGTGATAATGTAATTGTCCAAATTACGTTTCACTCTTGTCAATGTCAAGTCTGAATTGAAAATTTAGCAAATTATTTAAAGCGTTTTATACTCTGTTATAACCAATTGTTTTTAAACAAAGTTAATCTTATCAAGTCTAAAAAGATTAACTCAACTATTTTTTGCGGAGAAAAAATTATTTGAAACCTAATTCAATTCGTAAAGTTACAGAGATCAATTGACGAAAAATAAATATATCAAAGGCAAAGCAAATTAAAGATTGGAGGTATTCGAAAATTTGATAAAACTCTAAGGAGCTATGAGTTTTAATGGGTATCGAACTTTTACATGAAAATAATTACGGAGGTTGACAAAATGAAGACAAAAACATTTTTGCCTCATTGCTTTGCAGCACTATTACTTATCGGAATTCTTAATCTTCCGGCGTTGTCCCAAACAGCAACTCAATTCGGTCAAAATAAAGTCCACTACAAAAATTTTGATTGGTCCGTTTTACGAACCGAGCATTTTGATGTACATTATTACTCGGAAGAAAAACAAGCCGCTTTCGATGCTGCCCGAATGGCAGAACGTGGATATGATTATCTTTCCGAAGTTTTTGATCATCAAATTAAAGAAAGAATCCCCCTGCTTCTTTATGCCTCTGTAAACGATTTTCAACAAACAAATATCGTTCAGGGAATGATAGGAGATGGCACACGCGGGGTCACCGAATCTCTAAAAAACCGGGTTGCACTTCCGATTACAGGTTCTTACCGTGAATTCAATCATGTCTTGATTCACGAATTGGTTCATGCTTTCCAGTTCGATATTATTCTTAGGCCGGATAACCAAATCGCTAAATCCCGGTTTAATCCACCTCTTTGGTTTGTTGAGGGAATGGCTGAATACCTTTCCGTTGGGATGAGTAACACGACTCGAATGTGGGTCCGTGATGGATTTGAAAACGACAATCTCTTAACTGTCGATAAATTAAACAATACCTTTGATATTCGAGTTTACCGGCTCGGGGAGTCTCTCTGGTATTACATCGGGGAGACATATGGCAAGAGAAAAGTCGGTGACCTTTTAAAAACTGCAGTTAATTTAGGAAAATTCGAACCTGCTTTAAAAGCCCAGTTAAAGATGGATCCCAAGAAATTAACAGAAAAATGGCACGCGGCAATGCGTGAATTGGTTTACCAGACTGATATAACCCTCAAAGAGCCTGGAGATATTGCACAGCAGATCACCAAGAAAACCGGCGCTTTCCATCGCATGAACATTGTGCCTGCAGTTAGCCCTGATGGTAAGAGTATCGCTTATGTTTCGAATAAGAATTTAAAAGATGACATTTTTTTAATCACTCAATCGGATGATGGGGATCTAAAAGAGGATCGTTTGATTAAGGGCGGAGAGAGTAATCGATTTGAAGTCTTGCGGTTTTTCGATACTGCCATAAACTGGTCCCGTGATGGAAAGCGAATAGCATTTGTATCAAAGACCGGAAAAGATGATGGAATTTATATCGTCAATGCGCAATCTAAAAAGGTATTGTTTAAAATGACATTCGATGAATTGAATGGATTAAGCTCTCCGGCTTTTTCTCCCGATGGGACTCAAATTGTATTTGTTGGAATTAAGGGAGGTAAATCCGATCTTTATATAGTCAACCTGGCGGATAAAAAGATACAACAACTAACAAATGATCGCTATGCGGAACTTCATCCACAATGGTCTCTAGATGGCAAACGGATTGTTTTTTCAACCGACCGTGGAACAGGTACAGATATTGACCAGCTATTTTTTGGTGATTTGGATGTGGCTTTATATACATTAGAATCCGGTAAAATTGACCTGGTTACGGATTTAGCCGGCAATATCACAGCGCCGCAATGGATTGGCGAAGAAGAAAAGATTATTTTCGTTTCGGACCACCAGGGAATTCCTAATATTTATACGATCGATTTATTGACCAGTGAAATTGAAACTGTTACTTTATTAAATAACGGTGTGTCCGGAATAACTGAATCCACACCGAGCCTTAGCATTTCTGCTGATGGTAAAACAATCGCTTTCTCAGCATACGTGAATGGAGCCTGGCAGCTCTTTCGGATGGAATACCCGCCACAAGAACCTGTATTAGCGGTTGAATCTTCGAGAACAAATATCAATACAGAACCATCAAATGGAAATAGTGATGAAACTAACGGTTCTTATCCTCTCTCAATCAAATCAAATCTACTTCCTGAATTACCCGAGCCAAACGAATTTTTATCTGAATATGAATTAGCAGATACGGATTCTATTGAAGAGCGTGATTATAGTGGAAAACTCAAATTGGATGCAGTCGCATTAGGAGGTAACATAGGTGGACTTTACGGCTCAGCCGGTGGGGCACAGTTACTCTTTAGCGATATTTTAGGCAATCATAATCTCATTTTCAGCACAGGGCTGCGGTTTACCAATCCACTTAAATCCGATCTTGGTTTGGCTTATTTTAATCTTGGTAATAGATTTAATTATGGCGCCCAGATTTATCAAAATGCCTATTCCTATATCACTTTTCTCTCATCAAGTGCGCAGGGTTTCGTTCAACAAATCTACCGTGGAGTAAGTGTATTTGCTCAATATCCGTTTAGCCGGTTTTCAAGAATTGAACTTTCCACTGGAATCGCCAATGTAAGCCAAGAAGAGGTTATTGAAGGATATATCAATGGCAGCAGAGTAAAAACCACCCAAAATCTTGGCAGCTTCTCGTTTGGTCAGGTTAGCGCTTCATACGTTCATGATAATATTTCGTTTGGATACATCGGACCAAGAAGTGGCAGTCGATATCGCCTCACAGTTCAGCAAACAGTAAAAGATTTTGAATTTACTACACTTTTTATTGATTATAGGAAATATGCAAGCATCAACAGCCGCTCAGTTTTAGCCTGGAGATTTTTAGGTGGTACAAGCATGGGTCGGGATAAACAATATTTCAGAATTGGCGGACCCTATGATTTCCGTGGAGCGGACTATGGTGAATTGTTAGGTTCAAAATTTATTGTTCAGAATTTGGAGTTTCGATTCCCGATATTTCCGTTCTTATCAGAAAAATATGATTTCATTAGTGGTGTTACATTTTTTGATGCCGCCGCCGCTTGGGGTGAAGACATCCCGGGATACATCAAAGAATCATTTCAACCATTCACTACTGAAGGCGGATTTGGCTTTAAAGACTTGAAAGGCGCAGCTGGCATTGGGGCGCGTATGAACTTGGGCTTTCTAAGCTTTCGACTTGATTTAGCATGGCCAACTGATCTCAGACATTTTGAGAAGCCGAATACCCTTTTCTCTATTGGAACTGACTTTTAGTCAAGCCTGATTTTTCTAAAAAAGCGTGAATGGGAAAAGTAGCCATTCACGCTTTTTTTTTGCCAACGAAAACATTACTAAACCCCATTCTGGATTTGTTGCTATATTACATCTTTCTTAAATAGTTTTAATTTCCGCAACCCCCTCCAAATAATCACGTAATAGTTTACTAATCTTTAAGATAAAAACAAATAATTAAGTAATAATTTTCAGGAGTTAAAAATGAGCACTAAAAAAGCGTTGATTCTACTCATAACTTTAAGCCTGGCAGTCTTTCAGATAAGCTGTTCAAACAGTGAAGCAGACGGCCAAAAAGGCACGAACGGTTCCCACAAAGCACAGGCAGATTCCTCTAAAGTAGACAGTGAGAAAGAGAAAAAGTCTGAAGAAACCCTCATCCCTGTTGAAACGACCACAGTGTCTCGTGGCACCATATCCTCTTATTTATTGTATAGTTCAAATCTTGAAACAGAAAAGATGATTGATGTTTACTCGCGCGTTCAAGGGCTTGTCGAGAAGATTAATCTCGAAGAAGGAACTTTCGTAGCTAAAGGTCAAGTTTTGCTTGAATTGGAAGCGGATGAATACATTCTGGCTGAAGAAAAAGCACATGTCGAGTATCAACAAAAGCAAAGTATGTATAATCGGTCAAGAGCAATGGCTGATAAAAACCTATTGAGTAATGAAGAATATGAAACAGCAAAATTTGCTGCTGATGCTGCGAGGATTGCCTGGCAGCAGGCAAAATTAAACCTCAAATATACCAAAATCACGTCAACCATTACCGGTGTAATTGGAGAGCGATTATGTCGTGAGGGAGACAGAATTCAAACTTCTGATAAGTTATTTACAGTAGTCAATACGGATGAGATGATTGCGGTTGTTCACATCCCGGAAAAAGAGATAGGTATTATCAAAAAAGGGCAACAGGCTTATATCTATTCTGACCACATAAAAGGCGATTTATTCCCAGGTTGGATCAAAAGAGTCAGCCCGGTTGTCGATCCTCAAAGTGGGACTTTCAAAGTTACCATAGGAGTTAGAAATACAAATAATAAACTTAGACCTGGAATGTTTGTTAATTGCAGAATTATTACAAATACACACAAAAATGCAATTCTTATTCCTAAGACAGCTATTATTTATGAAAACGAGTACATGAATGTTTTTGTTGTACGAGATAGTATTGCTCATAAAATTAAATTGGATGTGGGTTATCAAGATCATGAAAAAATTGAATCACTTTCATCGATTGAAGAAGGTGACAAAATTATTCTGGTGGGACAAGCTGGTTTAAAAGATCAAACCAAAGTAAAAATTGTTACGAATCGAGAAACAAAGTTTTCCGGAACCTAAATTCAATTATCAATTATCAATTATCAATTATCAATTATCAATTATCAATTATCAATTATCAGTTATCAGTTATCAGTTATCAGTTATCAGTTATCAGTTATCAGTTAATTTTAATTTAGAGAAAAAACATTATGGATTCCCCTCAATCAAAAATCTCAGACACTAAAAGACAAGTTGGAGATTTCTTTAGATTTACAACAGAAAGACCGGTGGCTATTTTAATGGTTGCTATTGGTGTTGGCGTTTTTGGCTGGATATCCTATCAGCAACTTCCATTAAACCTGATGCCTGATATTACTTATCCATCATTAACGGTTCGCACCGAATATACCGGCACAGCTCCCGAAGAAATAGAAACACAAATTTCACGACCTGTGGAGCAAGCGTTAGGCGTCGTTAATAATCTAGTTGGAATCAGCTCTATTTCCAAAGCAGGACAATCGGATGTTAAGCTGGAATATACCTGGAGCACCGATATGAACGAAGCTTCTGCCGAGGTTCGGGAAAAGTTAGACCAGGTATTCCTTCCGGATGAGGCGAAACGGCCAATTATTTTGCGATACGACCCATCACTTGATCCAATAATTCGATTTGGCCTTTATGGCGATATTTCACTCGTTTATCTTCGTTATATGGCTGAAGAAGACATCAAAAGAAAACTTGAAACTATCGAGGGTGTTGCAGCTGTAAAAGTCAAAGGTGGTTTGGAAGAAGAAATTCGTGTTGAGCTGAACGAACAAAAACTCACGTTGATTGGCATCAATATTCAGCAGGTACGAAATCGCCTTGCCCAGGAGAATGTAAACCTGGCCGGGGGCAATTTAAAGGAGGGTCAGACTGAATATATCGTCCGCACACTAAACGAATTCAAATCTGTTAATGAAATTGCAGAAGTTGTCATTGGAACATGGAATGATAGAGAAATAAAAATTCGTGATGTTGCAAATGTAAAACGGACTTTTAAAGAACGAGAGATTATAACCCGCATTGGCGGTCACGAAAGCGTTGAAATTGAAATTTATAAAGAAGCTGATGCGAATATTGTCACCGTAGCTGAGCGAGTAACAGAAAGAGTCTTTGGTACAGCCGAGCAACAAGCTTTCGTGCAAAGATTGGAATCCTCCAAAAAAGAGAAAGAGGAAAAACAAGAGGAAGAGCAAAAAACTGCCAAAGGTGGCCGTCAAGGCGGTCGTGGGCAGGAATTTCTTTTGCGACAAATGACTAACTTCATCGCGTATGAATTGCCATCCGGTATCAATATGGATATTTTGTCCGATCAATCAATCTTTATCGAAAATTCAGTAAATGAAGTAAAATCTACAGCAATCATCGGTGGAATGCTGGCCGTGTTGGTTTTGTTCATTTTCCTCCGAAATTTGACTGCAACGTTGATCGTTGGCATTGCCATTCCGGTTTCTATTATTGCAACATTTGCTCCCATGAAAATGTTCGGCGTATCCTTGAACATTATGTCTTTGGGTGGGCTAGCGCTTGGAATCGGAATGCTGGTGGATAATTCAATTGTCGTTTTGGAAAGTATCTTCCGCTGTCGGGAAGAAGGGGATGATTTGATTCAAGCTACGGTAAGAGGAGTGAGTGAAGTCGGCAGTGCAGTTTTTGCCTCAACTCTTACAACGGTTGCGGTATTCTTCCCTATTGTATTTGTAGAAGGCGTGGCGGGACAAATTTTCGGCGACATGGCGCTTACGGTAGTTTTCTCATTGCTCGCTTCTTTAGCTGTTGCTCTTTTTCTCATTCCGATGCTAGCTTCCAGAGAAACCAGCAAATTCATCTCCGGTGTTCAAATGGGTGAATTGCTAAAAAAACATATCCTTTCATTTTCAACAGATTCTGACATTTCAAATTTGGTAAACGGTAATTTGCAAGCAGGGTTTTTTTCGAAAATAATTACAGGCATAATTGTATTACTGAGAACGATAGGATTAGTTTTTCTAAAATTATTTAAAACCACAGCTGCCCTGTTTATTGTATTTATTAAATTTCTTACATTGCCTATTCTTCTTTTACTATTGCCGATTGGTTTTCTGCTCAGACTGTTACGAATTTTAAAATTCAAAATGAGTGAAAAGGTTATCGCTTACGCACAAAATCCTGACTTTTGGCGTGTCCAATTCGTGAAAGAAATCTGGCCAACATACCTGGTTAATAATTCTCTTCCTGTTTTTCTGGAGGATTTGTATTCTATTAAGGCAAAAATAGAAAGTAGTAAGTGGAAAGGAAAAATCGGTAGAATTTTATTTCTACCGGTCACAATTTTCTTTTATACCGTCAAGTATGTCATTTATACCTTCTTATTAGAGTTGCCCTTCCGATTTTCTCATTATTTTATCATATCAGCTTCAGTATTTCTAAAGGGCACTCTCATGTCATTTAAGCTAATATTATCTGGACCTGCAAAGCTTGTTTTTGCCCTTTTTAATTGGTCTTATGGAAAACTGGAATCGTTCTATCCAAGGGTTCTAATTTATGCGCTCACCAATAAATCTACTACGCTTGCTTCCGTTACATCGGTTGCTGTGCTGACTGTATGGCTCATCTTACCCAGGATTGGCAGCGAATTAATCCCCGAAGTTCACCAGGGTGAATTTAACATCGACATCACCATGCCGGTTGGCACGCCTGTGGAGCTAACTGTAGAACGGAGCACACCGATCGAACAATATTTAATGAACGATCCGGCGGTTGCCAAAGTAGCCATGGTCGCCGGCACTGATAGGACCTCAAATTCCAGCTCAGAAGAAGGAGAACATACATCGAAATTAACTGTTCAAATGCGAAGAGCAAGCAGCGTGATTGACTCGGAAGAACAATTGATTCGTCGTATTCGCTCACAAATGAATAATTATTCAGGGATGCAATGGAAAATTTCGCGACCGGTTCTGTTTAGTTTTAAAACACCTATCGAAGTTGAAATTCATGGTTACAATCTACAAATATTACAGGAAATTTCTGAGAAGTTGGAAGAGGATATGAAAAACATTCCAGGTTTATTTGATATAAAATCCAATGTCCAGCGCGGGAATCCTGAAGTACAGATTATTTATAACAGACCACTTTTAGCTCGTTATGAATTAAACATTTCTGAAGTCGCTGCGATCGTACGGAATAAAGTTCGAGGTGATGTTGCCACAGAGTTTAAAGACAAAGATCGTAAAATTGACATTCTGGTCCGATTGCGGGATGAAGACAAACAAAGTATTGAGAATTTATCGAGATTAATTATAAATCCGGGTGGCGAGAAACCAATACCACTGGAAGCTGTGGCTGAAATTCGTGTGAATGAAGGCCCGGCTGAAATTCGTAGGGTGAACCAGGAAAGAACAGCAGTAATTACAGCAAATATCGGCGGTCGTGATTTACGAAGCATTAGTGAAGATATTTATACGCTTCTTGGAAATACTGATATGCCGCTCGAATTTTCTTACAACCTGGCCGGCCAAAACAAAGAAATGGAAACATCGTTAAATAGTTTAATGCTGGCCTTAATGCTGGCCATATTCCTGGTCTATATCGTAATGGCTTCCCAATTTGAGTCGCTTATTCACCCATTTGTAATTATTTTTACGATTCCTCTCGGTTTTATCGGTGTCTTGATTGCCCTGTTTGTTTTACAAATTCCGATGAGCATCGTCGTGTTTCTAGGCATGATTATGCTTGCCGGAATCGTCGTTAACAATGCAATTGTTCTTGTGGATTATATCAATAAATTGCGCCAGAAAGGAATGGAAAAGATGGAAGCCATTATTCAGGCGGGTAAAGTTCGGCTTCGCCCGATCATGATGACGACAGCAACAACTATTCTTGCATTGCTGCCTATGGCCATAGGATTAGGCGATGGAGCTGAAATTAGGACGCCAATGGCAATCACAGTTATTGTCGGACTGCTGGTTTCTACTATTTTAACGCTCGTTGTTATCCCAACGGTTTACAGCATTGTCGACAGAAAAGCTTAAAGAGAATTCGAAGTAATAATTAAATTGGTTTGATCATCAGTATGTAAGGAAGAGAACCATGTCCAAACTCAAAGGCAGCTTGTTTCCGCGTTTTTCCATAAACCGCCCTGTAACAGTTTTGATGACACTTCTTGCAGTATTAGTTGTGGGATTTATTTCGTTTACACAAATCCCAGTCGAGCTATTACCACAAGGTTTTATTCCGCCATTTTTGGGTGTTTATACGCCCTACCCTAACTCGAATCCACAAGAAGTTGAGGAGCAGATTGCCAAACCCATCGAAGAACAATGCCGAACCATCAATGGTGTGCGGCGGGTAAATACAAGCAGCAGCAGCAATGGTTGTTGGACTTTTATTGAGTTTAGACAAAACACAGATATGGATGTGGCTTATGCCCAGCTTCGGGACCGTATGGATCGGGTTAGAGCTGAGCTGCCAGATGATATAGAAAGGATCTATTTACGTAAATTTACTGACGATGACGACCCTGTTTTTTGGGTTGCTATGGCACAAAACCAACACTTTGAAGATCCATATCTTTTGATCGAACAAGTGATGAAAAAACCCCTGGAGCGAGTCGATGGAGTCGCAAAGGTAGAAATTTGGGGTGCCGAAGAAAAATCCATTCTGATTTACATAAACCAGGATAAAGTTAGAAGTTACAATATTAATCTCTATGAAACGATTCAACAGTTAAGAAATGACAATTTTTCATTAGCAAGCGGTTATGTGACCGAAGGCAACCAGAAGATATTTGTCCGCTCCGTTGGGAAATTTAGTGATCTGGACCAGCTCAAAAATCTGCCGATTCGTGGTGCAAATTTAAAACTAAAGGACATTGCTGAAATTAAATATGATGTTCCTGAGAGGAGATGGCGGCAGACCATCAATGGCAAAAGAGGAATTAGCGTGGGCGTTTTTAAAGAATCAACAGCCAATACTGTTGAACTTTGCAATAACCTTAAAAAGATGTTTGAAGAAACTTTTAAAGCAGATCCCAAACTTGCGGGCTTGGAAATAGATATCTTGTTTAACCAGGGCAAATTCATTCAGGAATCCATCGACAACCTATTAACCACAGGAATGTGGGGCGGACTTTTTGCTTTCTTTATACTTTACTTTTTCCTCCGACGATTTCGCATGACAGTTATTATAACGATCGCAATTCCTCTGACAGTGCTGGTTACTATGACAGTCTTATATTTTATGGGCTGGACTCTGAACTTAATCACCATGATGGGGTTAATGATTTCTATTGGTATGGTAGTCGATAATTCTATCGTTGTGCTGGAAAATATTTATCGAAAGAGATCGCAAGGAGCATCAAAAAAGGAATCCTCATTATTTGGTTCAAGCGAAGTGGCTCTAGCGATTACCATGGCAACGATGACGACTGTAGTGGTTTTCTTGCCTTTAATCTTAATGAATGACGACACGGGTTTTCAGTTCTATATGTTCCGTATCGGTTTTCCTGTTGTCATTTCATTAATTGCATCACTATTTATCGCAATGATATTTATTCCTCTCGCTGCTACCCGGATTACCAGCAAAAAAGAAGTGAAAGAAGCTAAAGTGATCACAAAGGCCAACGCGATTTACCAGAGAATGTTAAGCTGGAGTGTTACCCATCGTCTGGAAATGGGTGTGATCCTTCTCTTTGTTATGGCTTCTTTGCCGTATGCAATAAGCAATATCAAAAGTACGGATTCAAACGGTAACATTAACGATATTCGGCTTTATTTTGAAATGCCGGATAATTACACCATTGAAGATGCAGACCGGGTATTTGGAACCATTGAGGATACCATTAATGTCAAACGTGATATTTACGGGGTCATGACAATCGACGCCCGTCATAGCCATAATTTTGGTATGATGCGGGTTTTTCTTAAACCTCAGCCAAGAAGAGATTGGTATGAAGTGGTTTATGATAATATTAGTAAACAATTTGGCAACCTTCCTGGCGGTGTAATGGAAAGGAAGGATGTGTTGGAAGATATTATGAAAAGAATTCCCGACTTCCCGGGAATCACGGTTCGCACATCCTGGCGGCAACAAGCCGGAGATGATGCATCTCTTTCAATCCTTCTTTTTGGTGACGATACCAATACATTATCCGATTTAGCCAAGGAAGTAGAACGGAGATTAAGCACCATCGATGAAATCATCAGTCTCGAAACCGATCGCGAAAATGGCAGTGATGAGATTCATTTATTCATAAAACGAGACCAGGCAGCAAAATATGGCATTTCACCAGCTACGATTTCCGGAACCGTGCAATATGCTTTGCGGGGAATTCCACTTCCTAAGTATCAAACTAAAGATAAAGAAATTGATGTCCATATCCAACTCCGTAAAGAAGATCGTAAGAATCTTTCTCAGTTAAAAAATATGACATTTTTCTCTCGATCAGGTAAAGAGATTCCATTAGATGCCATCGCAACATTCACTATGAAGAAAGGATTCGGCGAAATTCAACGTGAAAATGGCAAAACCTTTCTACGAATCAAAGCCAATTCTACCCAGGATGATATGAAATCTTTATTTGGAAAAGTAGATAAAGTAATGGCGGGTTTTGAAATGCCCTATGGATATTCCTGGAGCAAAGGGCAGCGCTTTGACCGTATGCAGCAAACCAACGAAAGCCAGTCTTTTGCATTAATGCTGGCAGTAATCTTTGTTTTCCTTTTGATGGGCATTTTGTTTGAATCGTTTGTTTTACCACTTTCTGTGCTTGTGTCTATCCCATTTGCCTTTGTCGGTGCTTTCTGGTTATTATTTATAACAAACACAACAATGGACATTATGAGTGTAATCGGATTTGTCATTCTAGTTGGCATTGTCGTTAACAACGCCATCGTTATAATCGATCTCGTGAATAGACTTCGTACAGAAGGCTACAGCCGGTACGATGCAATTATCGAAGCTGGAAAACAGCGATTTCGCCCCATATTAATGACGGCTTTCACAACGATTGGCGGGTTGCTGCCAATGGCGGTTGGTAATGCACAAATGATCGGAATTCCGTATGCACCCATGGGCAGAGTTATCATAGGTGGATTGCTTACCTCAACCCTCTTGACATTAATTGCAGTGCCTTGGGCATATACACTTTTTGATGACTTGCGCCTTTACTTCAAGAAGATTACTGCTCTCTATCTTTCGAAACAAAAAGGTAAAACAGCGATGGAAGTTGTGCCAGCTGAGTAATATAAATCCGGACTTCATATTTTAACCAAAAATCCCCTCATCTGAGGGGATTTTTTTCTATTTTATATTCGTTATTTAGTTAGCCTAATTGGATTATGAACAAGTAAAAACGGGATGATTTTCTAAGAGGGGCCTTGTTTAAATAAGTTATTACAAAATTAATAATTAAATTCATATGGAATGCATCAACCGTGTTGATGCGCTTTTAAGCATAAAACATCATGACAACCAATCAAAAAATTATCTACAAAACCTATCAACACAATCCTCCACATTTGTTCATCCCAAATGCAAAATACTTCATAACAGCAAGCACATACCAAAAATTACACCATTTCTCGACAAAGTTCGCAAAACAAATCCTGTTAGAATCAATTATAAAAGGATTCTCCAAAGGCGATTGGCATCTTGAAGATTGGGTTATTCTAGACAATCATTATCATTTGATTGTCAATTCTCCAGAAAACGCTGTTGATTTGCCTAAAATTATCAGGGATATCCACAGGTTTACTACTTTAAAACTTAGGAAAACTTTTCCGGATTTAGAACAGAAAAAGAGGATATGGTATAATTACTGGGATACCTGTTTAACTTACGAACGATCTTATTTTGCGAGGATAAATTATACCTGGTTTAATCCTGTGAAACACTTTCTGATAGATGACCCAGTAAAATGGGAGTTTGGCAGCTATTATTATCGATTCCGTGAGAATGAAGATGCTGTTAGAGAACTTGTTAGAAATTATCCTTTTGACAAGATCAAGGTAGAAGATGATTTTTGAATAGATCTGGAATTATTGATTTGGCTCGATGGATTGCGACATGATTCAAACTTGTGCATCAACACGGTTGACGCACTCCAAAAAAAACCATCAAAGGACCATCAAAGAATCATGCACATGATGTATGATTAAGAATAACTAAATGAATTTCTATATTAATTAAATTAACCTGGATAATTCATAAAAAAAAAGCTGTTTTCTTTTACAAGCTATTGTTTTATATTTAGTTAAGCAATAACAAAAATAATAACAAAGTTCGAGAAAACAGCTATGGAAAAATATATTAAATAAATTAGATCGCTTGATTATTTGACTGATTTACTTCATAAGAATTATTTTATTCCTTTAAAAAACTTATTCTTTGCATAGCCCTATTTTAAGAATTAGAAAAACATCTACGCCGGCGCACCTTCTATACCAATCTCACCTTCCGAAGTCTCAGTTACCGTAATCTTGTCTTCACTTAAGCTCTGAAATAGATTCGTCTGACTTGAATAAAAGGTCAACCTCATCATCATTCTAAAAACCATATAAAGCTGTTGAAAAACGAATAACAAAAGAATGACCAAAGCACTCGGAGCCGATAAACTGTCGGATATAAGATTATAAATCACCAAAACCATAGCGCCGATAACAAACAAGAATAGAGCAAGACTGAAGGTTTTGACAAAATTCCTGAACATGAACTTAAAAGCATACCAAACCGAGACTCGCATTCTGCGATCTCCTGTTGTGACAGCATGAATTCTGGCATAATCCAACAATATTCCAAATAAAATAATACTGATGTAACGCACGCCAACCGTTACCCATCCTAGCCAATAGGTTATGTTCTGGTAAGGATCATCGCCAAATAATTTTCTAACTAGAGAGACCAAGAGCTGTAAAAGGAAGAATAACACACCGAACAGCAAACTCCACAAAACCAACCGAATAAACCGGCCAAAATATTGTGCACAACCGCCCCAGAAAGCAACAGGTGTATATTTTTCTCCGCTTGCAAACACGGCAAATGCGCCGCCGGAAAGGAATATCAGGAATAACCAAAAAAGGATCGGCACCAAAGGAACTAGCGACCCAAATAAACCCATCACAGAATCAATATTCTGGATGAATTCCAACACGAAATCCATGTCCAATCGCCCTGCCAGGATCTCACCCATTTTGCTGTTACCGATATAATTCGAAAGTGCCCCACGAAACGGCAGCATCAGAATCATTCCAAAAAATAAATTGCTTAAATAAAAAACGATCAACATGCGTTTGTTTGTCCACATGTTTGAAAAGCCAGTTTTCAAAGCTGTTCCTACCATTTTTCTTCCTCTATTTTAAATTCTTCGTTCGGAACTCTCGTCTACCGATTCCATCAAAATTGAACTGATTAAAACACCTCGTTAAATGCCGACAACAAGTTTATGAAATCCGGTTGGTCGATTAAAAATTGCATCCAGAACATCCAACGGATCGACAGTTTATTAATCCCAATCGACCGGTTATCAACCAACCGGCTATTATTGGTAAAATTAACATCGAGAATTATTTTTTGTCCCGGATCGACTGTTGCCGAAACCAGCTTGTTTGGTCTTGTATATTTATATTTTTTCCATAAGTCCTTGCCATCCCAATTTTCAACTAAAGTATCACCGTTATCGAATACGATTTGGATCTCAACTGGAAACACAAAGTCGCCTAAACGCCGAACTCTTACTTCGTTGTAAAACATTTTGGGGCTGTCCTCTTCTTCGACGGATTCAACAGAGTCACCCTCCATAGGTTCGGCTTCTTCCAGGATAAATTCTGAAGTTGAATCGGAAGTACTAATTGTTAAATCTGTATCCATTTCATCAGTTGAAATAGAAAAATCAAATCCTGTCTTTTCTCGAATCTCCCGTGAAAAAACGTTTGCTACGCTGTAATCGATTTGTTTCCTGGAATAGAACGCCTGGTCAAAAAACCAGGTAAAATCCTGTCCGGCTACATCATTCACGACATCAAAGAAATCCTGTGATTTCGGATGTTTAAAGCGCCAGCGATGGACATAGGCCTGCATCACTTCTTTCATTTTTTCTGTACCGATATAATTCTGCAGAGTGGTTAAAATGACGCCAGGTTTTGCGTACGAATTGATGCCATAACTTGTGTTATTGTAAAAATCCCAGGCCTTTTTCACAACCGGATCCAGATCAGCGCCAAAAAGATATTGACCACGCTGCAACTGGACATCATTGATTTTGATACCGAGAAAATCAATCATTCCACCTCGTCCTTCTTTGGCATATTCCGCATCCATAATTTGAATTTCTGTGTAGGTATTGATCCCCTCATCCATCCAGCTTTCTTCAAATTCATTTGAAGCCAACAAGTGATACCAAAAATTATGACCAAATTCATGGACGATAACCATCTCAACAACTCTTATCCCTTCAGGCAAACCATATTGTGTCATGGCAGTTATTAAAGTTGGATACTCCATGCCACCGGAGCCTTCCGCTCCTCGCCTGGGATCGATTACCGTTAAATTCGGGAATGGATAATCACCATACCAATTTTGAAAATATTCAACAGATGCTATCGTAGCAGCTAAATGTCGTTCACCCTGGTAAGCATGATCCGGCTGCATGAGAACACGAATGTCAACATCTTGCGCCTTGCCGGTAAATTCTACAAATTCCGGGCTTGTGGTCCAGGCAAAATCATGCACATCCTCTGCATGGAAATAGTGGGTCGCTGTACCATCGCCGTTATTGACCAGGTCTACTTCCAGACCCGTCGCACCTACCACATTCTCTTCAGGAACAGTAATTTTGACATTATAAACACCGTAATCCGCAAAAAATTCTGAATTGGCATGAAATTGATGATTATTCCAGCCATCTTCAGTATATACCGCTATTTTGGGAAACCATTGCCCAACAAAAAAATACTCATCCTTTGCCCCGGTACGGGCAAACGGAGGGCTAGGTAATTTGGCTTTAAAGTCAATGGTCACGACGATCGATCCTCCTGGAGGGATGGATTTTGAAAGCGGTACCCTTGCAGCAGTTTTATCGTCTAAATAATTATCATCAGGATGAATGAATTCCAAGCCTGAAGTCAAATCTTCGCCATCAGCGGTTGTGATTTTTTCCACTTCCATAAACCCCCAGCCGTCATCATCAATCACGTTACCACGATGTGTGCCGCCGGATTCCTGCATAAAAGTAGATTGATTATTGCGGAATGCATTAAGATACAGGTGAAATTGCAACTCGTCAATCTGGTCATTTGAGGTATTGTGCCAAACCAGAGTTTGTTTTCCCGTAAGAATTCGGGTTTCCGTGTCCAGTTTGACGTCAATATCATAATTGGCAATTCGTGGACTCAATGGTTCCGCAAAAAGTACCGGTTGTTTTTCCAGCGTTGCCTGTTGGGCAAAAACACAACTTGCACTGAAGATCAGAGCGCAACTTAATCTATAAATTAAGTTTGATTTTAACATAAGCCTCCCGAAGTTTTTGTTATGGATTCAAAATTTTATAAATTCTTTCAGAAAGGAATTTATACCGGTCTTATCATTTCCGTGAATTAAATCTTAAATAAAGTGCTTATTGTCAAATTACCTTTTCGTGATCTTAAAGTCAAGAACAACCAAGGCGATAAGTGATTGAAGACAAAATTGTAACTATTCAGGTGTTTAGACTGTAGGCTATAGGCTATAAGGTTGTTAGGTTTTGCGCATTGTTCTAATCAAAGTGCCTAGGATATTTTCAGTTTCTGCAATTTTCGACTCGTTAATATTCGCTCTTTCATACTCTTTGAAGTATCCCAACCGTTTGGCAAGGCTAAACTGATAATATAATTCATTTAACGATCCAAAAGCGATCCCGGCCATCTGGGACGAAGATATTCAACCTGACTTTCTCTCGTACATGCTTCTATCCCGAAGCGTTGGGATTGGACGGAACTGAAACCGCGGTTCCTACTACAGCCTAAAAAGCTACAGCCTATCTAGTGAATAGTTATGATAAATTGATTCAAAAAATACGAAATGAATGAGGATTAGTTTCGAGGTTTGAATAAATTGAGGTGATAATAAATTGACTTACTTCAAATACAGCATTTTCCGCATAGACTGAAAACTATCCGTTTTGATTCTAACAATATACATACCGGAGGGAGCGCCATTCGCGTTCCAAATAATTTGATGGACTCCTGCAGGTTGAGTATCATCAAGTAATTGTTCAACTATTCTTCCTGTTATATCATAAATAGCCAAATTGACGTGAGTTTGTTGAGGTAACTTGTAACTAATCGTGGTTTGTGGATTAAATGGGTTTGGATAATTCTGCTCCAAGGTAAAAACTTCAGGCTGGTTAACTCGCCCATTATCTTCAACACTCGTGGCCGTTTTCAAGTAATATCCGCCAAAAAGAATCATCATTTCATCATCGCTACGCAAGCCAAAATTTAAAGTACGATCTGTCCAATTATTATACGTTGTGATTAGTTTTAGACCCTGGCCTTCTTCTATGACTAACGGGGGATCTAATTCCAGAATAGGCGGGTGTTCCCAATCGTAAGTGATATAGACAAGATCTCCATTCCTTGGACCTCCATCAATCTCAACTCGAAATTCTGTCATATGTTCATGTGCATGAGAGAATAGCTGGAAGATATATCTGGTCTCCCAAAATGTAAATACTTTAGTTAAAGTAGTTACTTGATGAGGTGGAAGTTCTATATCAAATTTCCCAAGATTGAGTGTCTTTGCTTCATGAACAACATCCTTAGGTTCTACAAAGTGTAAATTTGTATATATTTCACCTTGCATAATCTCATCGGTTCTATTTACATAATGTAGATTTAAATCCAATCCGATATTGGCCGGTAGCCTTAAGGCTACCCCCGGGGGTAAATGATAATTCAAGTTTGGCCACTGCGTACCAGTAACAAAAGTATGAAATGGCGTGGCTAATAAATTTAAAATATTATAGCTTCCGTCACTGTTACGAATATCTCGAATAACATTCGCCTGGGGGATTAAATAATCAGGAATTTCAGAATTAAATTGATATGCAATGAAATGATGGCTTCCTCGCCGCATATTTATTTCTACACGATTTATAAAAATCTCCTCTTTATTATTCAGCGGGAGGTAATAAAAAAATTCTCTTTCAAAATTGGGTTGAACGTCGAAAGGGCCAAGATGAAGTTGCACGCCGTGTTCAGGTGGAAGCAGTGGTTGAAACTCAGGAATTTCAAATCTACTAGTATCTTCAAGAATGGATTCATCTGCCACAATTCCGGTTTCGGGGATTCCGGCAAGTATCCATTCTTTCATAAATTTCAATTGTCCATTGGTAAGGGGTGGCGCCCCCAAAGGCATAAGAGAGCCATAATACGGATGATCCGAAAAAAAATGTTCTTGATCGGGAGCATCAATTTTTTCCCACAAATAGCTTTTATAAAGACTTTCGAGCCCTTTATTTCCCACCAGTAATAATCCATCGCCCCTCGCTGCTTCATTGTTAGGCGTACCATTTGCTATATTTTTATAAGCAACATCCTTGGTTAAAACCAACCCCGATTGAATGGCAAAAGAAGATCCTGCAACATGACAACTCGTACAGTTGGGTGTTAAAATTTTATCTTGAATAACTTCCCATGTAGACTTCTGTTGAGCAACATTATTGGACGAGCAAATGAAAAGGAAAAGTAATGTTAGTTTAGTTTTATACTTCATGAAAAATCCAATTCAACTTTTGTCCTTTAATATATATCATTAAAAAGAACTTGTCAAAAATAGTATATTTTTTCTTTAAACATTAGTTATAAGTTAGAATTTCTTAATTTCATTATCTCCACTTTCTCCACTGAAAAACGTCATAATAGATTCTAACTTTCTGATTATCAAAATAAGTTAAGACTAAATCAGGATAACCATTCTGGTTAAAATTACAAATTTTTACCATTGTTGCTTTAAAATTATCCTCCAAACCTACTTTGAATTGTTCAAGATAGTCTGAGTCATTGAAATAAAATGATAGTGAATCCTCTTCAGAATTTGCAACAACAATATCTTCCCAACCATTTCCATCGAAATCGGCTGCTGCCAAGGATAATGGTGACTTGCCTGTATTAAATTTGAGTATTTCGTCAAATTCTCCTTTACCGTTATTGATTAAGATGGCAAGAGAATCAACATCAAACAAAGTAACCGCAACATCAGGAAAATCGTCATGATTAAAATTGACCGCCGTCAAATTGAACGGATTACCCGAAATTGGATATACTTTTTCAGTATGGAACAAGAAATCACCGACATTGAGGAAAACGGAAAGATCATTTGAATCGAAAT
The DNA here is from genome assembly GCA_022566355.1 of candidate division KSB1 bacterium. NCBI lineage: Bacteria > Pseudomonadati > Candidatus Zhuqueibacterota bacterium. The sequence goes on along the minus strand of JADFJB010000034.1, from coordinate 3,268 downwards.
TAACCGATAAAATATCCAGGAAACCATTATTGTCTAAATCAATCATTGCGATATCGTATGGAATCTGACCAACTTCTATCATTTTTTTGATATTAAAATTACCATCCCCTTGTCCCACCAGAATACTAATGCTTGAATTATTACTAAGGTGAGATACCAATAAATCGATTTTGCCATCGTTGTTCAGGTCTCCGGCACTGATCGCAAAAGGCTCAATTCCAACTTCATTATAATAAACTTCGAAAAAATCTCCACCTTCCCCATTGAATAGTATGGCTATGTCATCCGAATATTGGTTTGAAACTGCCATGTCAACCGATCCATCATTGTCGAAATCTCCATGTGCGATTCGTTGGGCGCCCTCTTCAACGACAATTTCATAGGGCGGTGTGGAGAGCCTGCCGGAAGCAACATTCTTGTAAATAAGGAGCACGTCATGATCGTCGATTATTACCAAATCATCATCCCCGTCATGGTCGATATCAAAAGCGTCTGCAAACCTTGGTTGAGCATCAAGGTTAATTTCTGTCATTTGATTTTCAATTGAAGTGATCAGCCTGCCTTGTAACAGGTATCTTACATATTGCATGTCTGAACAATTTTGATTGAAAATACAAACCAATAAAACAAAACAAATCAGGACTCTGTTAATTGTTGTCTCCTCCATATTAAAACGTTAAACAGCAATGATATTAAAAAGTTCATCGTTCAAATTTATAAAACCGGATCAAGCGTGTGTTGGATTAATTCTTTGATCTGAATAAACTTACCTTTGACAGATTTTACATAAAAAGCTACTCCTTCCTTGCTGAACCAACCTGGTAATCGGATGGCCACAGATTTCACAGGGCTCACCTTCTTTTCCATAAACTTTTAGTTTTAGCTGGAACATGCCGCCGGATCCCAAAACATTTTTAAATCCTTCATCTTGTAGTGTAGTTCCACCCTGGGAAATGGCTTCTTTAAGAACAGATTGAATAGAAGCAATCAACAATTTCCAATGCTTCTTAGTCAGTGAATTTGATGCTCGACCGGGATGAATTTTTGCTTTGTAAAGCGCTTCGCTTGTGTAGATGTTTCCCAAACCGACCACAAAGGACGCATCCATTAACATATTTTTGATGGGTCTTTGGGAATTTTTTACTTTATTAAAACAATAATTTATTTCAAAGCCAGATGTTAAAGGCTCGACGCCGAGTTCCTTTAACCTGGCATGATTCTCCAAATCATCAGAAGGATAAACATCGATCATTCCAAACCTACGGGGATCTCGAAATCGTAAATGTTCTCCTCCTTCAAGGCTAATGATGACATGGTCGTGTTTATCTATTTTGCTGTTATGAGAGGTTACAAATAATCGTCCACTCATACCCAAATGGACAATAATCGATAAATTATTACTCAATTCGAGTATTAAATATTTGCCTCTTCTTTGGATAGATCGAATTTCACAACCAATGATGTCCCTCTGCAATTTCTCAACCGGGACTGGAAACCGTAATTGCGGTTGAAAGATTTCAACATCCTTAATCTTTCTATTCAATACTGCCTGAATTAAACCCTGGCGTACCGTTTCAACTTCAGGTAATTCAGGCAATGATCCTCCAAAATTGTCTCAATGGGCTATCCGCACATTTATGGCTTTTTCCCCTTTCAAATCACTGCGAACATCAAAAGAGACTCGGTCACCTTCTAGAAGTCCTCTTTTCTTTATTGTGATGTCGAGATCAATTATGTTCACAAATATATCTTCATCATCATCCGTGACAATGAATCCATACCCCCGTGATGAATCCCAATTTTTGACTATGCCATATTGCATTATTTCTCCGGTTAAAGTTTTAATTGTAAGCATTTTATTTAATTTTTAAGAATTCCAGAAGAGAAATCTCTTTTACTATGAACAATAGTAAGAATCTCAATTCTATTTTGGGCTATTTCGTAAATAATCGATAGGAATAGATGAGTAGCTCTCTCACATTATGACTATCAATCTCAGGAACCATTCTACCAATTTTTGGAAATTCATTTAGCTTTTCTGTAGTTTCAACAATCCTTTCAACTACTTTTTTTGCGTAGACTTTAGAATCTTTCGCAATGTAATCATGAATAATCTTTAAGTCCTCTTTTGCAGGGAAAGACCATATCACCATGATTCTATTTCTTTTTTAAGATCTTCAATACTTAACGAATCGCCATCATTGATAGATTTCTTTGCTTTTCTTACTTTATCAATAACATAAATTCGGTACATTATATCATCGATTTCAGCGCTTTCAGGTAATTTTGAGATAGCTGCAAGCGCTTCTTGTTTTAAAGTATCCATCTAATTATATCTCCTAAAACTATTGATGAATCCTTAAGTTAGTACTATTAGGCTAACAAAGCTCCCTCCAACTTAAGCAAACTTTCCTTCATATCCAAACCACCACCATACCCTACTAATTTCCCGTTTGCACCTATAACTCGATGGCATGGGACAATAATTGCGACAGGATTCCGGTTGTTCGCCAATCCTACCGCTCTTACCGCTTTCGGATTGCCAATATTTTTGGCGATTTCTCCATAGGTAATCGTTTGGCCGTAAGGGATTTTTAACAATTCATTCCATACTTTCTTTTGAAATTCAGTCCCTGACAATTTAAACGGAATAGAAAACTTATTTCGTTTTCCAAAAAAATAATCCTTGAGCTGTTGCAATGCCAATTGGTTGTTAGCATTATTTTCTTCAATTTGTGACATAGGATATTGTTTATTCAATTCAACCAAGAATTTCTCCTCTGTTGATAATCCAATTTGAACCAGGCCATCATCAGAGGATGCCAAATAAATAATGCCAAAAGGTGATTCCACTTTTGAAGTATAGATTTTCACAAAGTTGCCTCGTTTATATTGTTTTAATTAATTAGGCCTGCATTATTCATAAATATTGCCACCAAGACTGAAAGACTCCAAGTTTGTATTATAAATCAATAAGATCTCAACAAATACATCCAAGCGCCGTCCTTCAATTTTGTCTTTTGTCTTTTCTTTTACTTATACCTTTCACTTTTTACTTTTCACCTTTTACCTTTTACCTTTTACCTTTTACCTTTTACCTTTTATTTTTTACCTTTTTTGTTTCTCTTTCCGTCATCCTTTGAGTCTTAGGGATTTCGAGGCTGAATTATTACCTTATTTCCTTCTTTTTTTTTCAATACTTTGTGCCTTTGTTACTTTGTGCCTCTGGTTCTTTGTTCCTTTGTGCCTTTGTTACTTTTTGCCTCTG
>JADFJB010000033.1 GCA_022566355.1 candidate division KSB1 bacterium | reverse complement strand
ACAGAGCCAGCTGCTACTACTGCATCGGCACCGATCTCGATGCCTGGTAGAATAACTGCGCCAGCTCCGATTCTACCACCCCTTCGAACCGTAACTCCTTTGAAATGCTTAAATCTCTCTTCCGTGCGGCCTAGAAAATTATCGTTGGATGTGGTCACATTAGGCGCAATGAAGCAGTAATCCTCAATTTCCGAATAAGCCGTTATGTAACAACCGGTTTCCAATTTGCACTTCTTGCCGATTTTGGTTAAATTCTCAATCGTTACGCCGCGGCCAACGATGGTAAATTCACCAACCGTCACATTTTCGCGAACCACGGCAGAATCGGCAATAAGGATATTGGCTGCTAAATCACACCCGGCATAAAGAACAACTCCGGTGCCAATCAAACATGAATCGCCAATTTCCGGTGGCGCTAATTTCTGTTCGGTTTTGAAAATACTGCGTTTAGCTCGCATCGGCTGCTTGCCAATGACGGTTTGGTCATCAATACGAACTCCACTGCCGATTTTGGAACCGGCATGAATGACCACATGAGATCCGATTACACAATCATCACCAATGATTACTTCATCATGAATAACAGAATAAGAACCGAGTTGAACGTTGCTGCCTATCTTAGCAGATTTGCTAATTTTTTGATCCATTTGAATTCGACTTTCTCAAGATATTTTTATTGGTTTCCCACCATTTTTCAAAGATTTGTCTGCAGCCGCTAATATTTTTACAACCATGTGACCATCTTTTCCATCGCTGGGTGGGTTTTTCCCTGATCGGATACTTTTAATAAATTGGTCGCATTCCAAACGAAGCGGCTCCTTCATTTCCAAACGGGGAATTTGGATATCACCGTTCCGTAATGTTAGCATTTCAGAGTAGTTGGCATATTTGGGTTTCTTTTCCACACCCTTGTCATAAATACGAACCTTCTCATTCGCTTCCATGTCATCCACAACAACCATTTTTTTCGATCCAACGACAGTCAATTTACGTACTTTGTGTGGATCCAACCAACTACAATGAACATGAGCCATTCGTTGATGGGAAAAATGCATAGTAAGAAAAACCACATCCTCTATTCCAGGTTGCAAAAAAGATTGGCCGGTGCAGGCTACCTGAATAGGAAGATTCTGCATAAACATCAGTGCGATTGAAATATCATGCGGTGCTAAACTCCAAAGAGCATTTTCGTCTTTTCGAATAATTCCAAGGTTAACCCGGGTAGAATACATGTAATGAACAGCCCCAAGCTCGCCGGAATCCATTAATTCCTTTGCCTTCCGGTATGCTGGATGATATTCCAAAATATGCCCCACCATCAGGATTCGATTATTCTTTTTTGCAAGTTCAACCAGAGATTCACTTTCTTTTGGGACAAGGGTCATCGGTTTTTCAACGAATACATGTTTGCCTGCTTTAAGCGCCTCAAGTGCAAATTTGTAATGAGTGACCGGTTCCGTTGCAATAATCACGGCTTCAGTCTCTGGGTGTTGAATCAGGTTTTGGGCATTTTCCAACAATTGAACGGAGGGATATTGTCGTCCAACAGCCGCTAATATTTCCTTAGAAACATCTGATACTGCTATTAAATTTGTGTCCGGATGGTTGTCAAAGTTCCGTAATAAATTCTTGCCCCAATTCCCAACGCCTATTTGTCCAAATTTTATTTTAGTCATTTTGATCTTTTATCTCGCAAAAACCTTTTTAAATATTAGAACTGGTTAAAGTATGAATTCTTTTGTTTACAGACAATGGCGAAAGCCATGAATGACGAGATCATATATAATTTTGCAAGATCTTACTTATATTCGAATAGATTCATTCTGAATGACAAAAAGTGACAATTTGCGCGAAGATTGGGGTTTGTCATTCTTGAAGAATCTTGTTCGTTTTTTGGAAAAAAGGAGACGAACTAGCTTAATCATTCATTCCTCCTTGAGCCATGGGATCACTTTATCCAACGGCAATGCTTCGACGGTTCTGCCATTAATACCGGTTAAAGTCTCTGCTTTAAAAAGCGAATTATAAATCGCTTCTTCGGTTGCTTCCACAACGGCAAGGAATAAAGGGCTCATGCGGTTATTATTCAGTTTATCAAATTTTTTGACGAATTCTCTTTTATCAATTTCATTTCGATTTTCACGATAAGTACTAAAAGCAATCACATAGTCTCCACTGCCATTGCTCATAAATCCACCGGTTCGGGCAATTCCCAACAATGCGCGTTTGGCCAATCTCTGTAAATTTCTCGAAGTTAAGGGAGCGTCTGTGGCAACTACAATCGCACAAGAGCCGTTTTCTTGTCTTTCACCTTGCATATAAAATTGATTCAGCCTTTGACCGACCGGGACACCGTTGATCCGTAAAATCCCGCCAAAGTTTGTTTGAACGAGTACACCAACAGTATAACCACCTCTTTGCTCCGGAATTACCCTGGAAGAAGTACCGATGCCGCCTTTGAATCCAAAACAAACTGTCCCGGTTCCGGCTCCGACATTCCCTTCCTCTACCGGGCCGTCTTTTGCTGCTTCGATTGCTTCAAAGACATCTTCCCTGGCGACCGGCCTGATGCGGATATTGTTTAACCTGCCATCATTGGTCTCACCCACTACCGGGTTGAAGGATCGAACATTTTCATTGCCTGGAAGATTTAAGGTATAATCCACTAAAGCATCTGCGACTTGAAATACATTTAACGTATTGGTTAGTGCGATGGGACTTTCTATCTCACCCAGCTCTCTCACTTGAATGACACCCAACAGTTTGCCAAATCCATTTCCGACATGAATTGCAGCAGGGACTTTCTCACGAAACAAATTCCCATCGTGAGGTAAAATAACAGTCACTCCAGTGCGAATACCGTCCCCTTTCCACACTGTTTTATGGCCAACTTTTACCCCCGCTACATCCGTGATGGCATTCCATTTTCCCACCTGCAGTATGCCAATTTTAATGCCTGCATCACGGATCCGAGGTCGATCTTCGGCTGCAAAAATACTAACTGACACTAATACAAAAACGCAGATAAAAAATGCACTAATCTTTTGCATTTCACCTCCTCATTTATCTTTTCTTGTGAAGTTCAAAACTGATCTTCTTAAAAAAGCAAACTAATAAATCGAAATAATGTTGTATTTGTTAAGATTTGGTGTATATGGAACTTATGCTATTATAGCCAAAAACTTTGTTTTTTGAACAAACTTTTAATAGCTGTTTTTTCTTTTTTGACAGGATTAACAAGATATACTGGATTTTTATCCTGATAATCCTGTTTATCCTGTCTAAAAATGAACATCTAGATTAGATTAGTTCAAGTATATTTTTTGTAGCCTTGAGCTGCGTTATGAAGTTTATCTTTTCAATAGCCCAATGCGGGAGATAGCCATCTTTCAACTTCTTCAACAGCCATTCCTTTTCGCGCGGCATAATCTTCTATTTGATCCTTCAGTAACTTTCCGACACTAAAATAATTGGCATCGGGGTGCGAAAAATAAATACCACAAACGGATGCCGCCGGAAGCATAGCTAAATTCTCTGTTAGTTGGATACCGGTATGTTTTTCGACTTCTAACAATTCAAATAAAGTAAGTTTCTCAGTATGATCAGGACAGGCCGGATAACCGGGTGCGGGACGGATCCCCTGGTACTTTTCCCTGATAAGCTCTTTATTCGTAAATTTTTCGACGGGTGCGTACGTCCAAATTTCATTACGGACTTTCTCATGCAAAAGCTCCGCAAAAGCTTCAGCAAAACGATCGGCAAGCGCTTTCACCATGATGGCATTATAATCATCATATTCTTTCTCAAATTGTTTAACCATCTCATCAACACCAAAACCAACACTCGCTGCAAATCCACCTATGTAATCATCCACTGTTCCTTTTGGAGCAACGTAATCTGCTAAAGCCCGGTTCGGATTGCCAGCCGATTTAAGCGTTTGTTGCCGAAGGGTATGGAACTTTGCTAAATTTTCTGTCCTTGCCTCATCCTTGTAAACTTCAATATCATCTACTACGGAATTTGCCGGAAATAATCCAATGACTCCATTTGCCGTTAGTAACTTATCCTGGATGATATTATCTAACATGGAATTCGCCTCATCAAATAATATCTTAGCTTCCTCCCCTACCTTCGGATCTTCGAAGATATCCGGATAATTCCCTTTTAATTCCCAGGTAATAAAAAATGGTTTCCAATCAATATAGGGTCTTATTTCATTTAAAGGATAATTTTTGAATACGGTTATTCCTAATTTATTCGGCGTGGTAATATTGGTGTCTTTCCAATTGATTTGGAATTTATTCTTTTGTGCTTGCTGGAATGAGAGGAATTGCTTTTTAGATTGTCTTCGATAATGCTCTTCCCTAACACCTTTGTATTCCTCTTCAATCTCTTTTACAAAGCCTTCTTTATTATCCGGAGTTGTTAATTTCGAAACCACCGGCACACTCCGGGAGGCATCCAAAACGTGTACTGTCGGTCCGGAATAATTTTCAGCAATTTTGACGGCTGTATGAATTCGAGAAGTTGTAGCGCCGCCGATCAGCAAGGGTTTGGTAAAATTCAAACGCTCCATTTCAGCAGCAACGTGCTGCATCTCATCCAGAGATGGAGTAATCAATCCACTCAGGCCAATAATATCCACGTCATTTTCTATCGCTTTATTCAGTATTTTATCAGCCGGCACCATTACTCCAAGATCAATAACTTCATAATTATTGCATGCAAGCACAACGCCAACAATCTTTTTGCCGATATCGTGAACGTCTCCTTTGACGGTGGCAAGTAAGATTTTGGCTTTAGATCGTACAACTTTGGCCTTGGCTTTTTCCGCATCAATATATGGGACTAAATGAGAAACAGCTTTCTTCATGACACGGGCGCTTTTTACCACTTGTGGTAAGAACATCTTTCCCGATCCGAACAAATCGCCAACGATATTCATGCCATCCATCAAGGGTCCTTCAATCACCTTTAAAGGCTCCGGATATTGTTGCCTGGCTTCTTCGGTATCTTCAATAATGTGGTCGACTATCCCTTTTACAAGCGCGTGTTTTAAGCGCTCTTCCACACTTAATTTGCGCCATTCATCAGTCTTTACCTTAACTTTACCATTTCTTCCGATAGTTTCTGCAAATTCCACTAATCTCTCAGTCGCATCCGTGCGTCGATTCAGTAATACATCTTCTACTCTTTCGAGTAAATCTTTGTCGATATCTTCGTAGACATCGAGCTGGCCGGCATTTACGATGCCCATATCCATACCTGCTTCTATTGCATGAAATAGAAATGCAGAGTGCATTGCCCTTCGTACTTGCTCATTACTTCTGAATGAAAAAGAAATGTTACTCACACCGCCACTTACATGCGCTAATGGCAATTGTTCTTTAATCCATCTTGTTGCGTTAATGTAATCTACTGCATAATTATTATGTTCTTGCATGCCTGTTGCAACAGTGAGTATATTGGGATCAAAAATAATGTCCTTCGGTTTAAATCCAATCTCTTTCGTTAATATGTCATAAGTTCGTCGACAGATCTCAATCTTGCGCTCAAAGTTATCTGCCTGGCCTTGTTCGTCAAAAGCCATTACAATAACTGCCGCACCGTACCTCAAAATGCTGCGAGCTTGTGCTTTAAATTCCTCTTCGCCGCCTTTTAAGCTGATGGAATTCACTACACACTTTCCTTGCAGACAACGGAGGCCTGCTTCGATTACCGACCATTTGGATGAATCAATCATAATGGGAATTTTACAAATATCAGGCTCTGTAGCAACCAGGTAAAGGAAAGTAGTCATGACCTGCTCGGAATCCAACATACCTTCGTCCATATTGACGTCCAAAATTTGAGCGCCACTTTCTACTTGCTGCCTGGCGACAGACAGCGCCTTTTCATAATCTTGCCCTATTATTAATTTTGCGAATCTTCTTGAACCCGCTACATTAGTGCGTTCACCCACATTGACAAAATTGGTATCCGGACGTACGACGAGAGCCTCGAGTCCACTCAACCTGAGATAGGGTTTGCTTTGTGGAATTTTCCTGGGAGGATATCCTTGAACGACTTCGGCAATTGCCCGAATATGATCCGGGGTTGTTCCACAACAACCACCCACAATGTTTAGGAAACCGCTTTTGGCATACTCATCAATTTGTGCTGCCATAAACTCCGGTGTCTCATCATAACCGCCAAATTCATTGGGTAGACCGGCATTCGGATAAAGGCTAACATGGTAGGATGCTATCCTGGCCATTTCTTCGATAAACGGCCTCATTTGGGGCGAGCCGAGTGAACAGTTCAACCCCACGCTGAGTAGATTTTGCATATGCGATACTGAGATATAGAATGCTTCAGTTGTTTGACCGGAGAGTGTTCTGCCGCTGGCATCTATTATCGTTCCGGAAATCATCACTGGAATGCTATTTCCACTGGATTCAAAATACTCCGAAATGGCATAGAGCGCTGCTTTTGCATTCAAAGTATCAAATATGGTTTCCACTAAAAGGATGTCTACCCCACCCTCGACAAGTCCGATGATTTGCTCACCGTAAGCAGAAGCCATTTCAGAAAAAGAAATGTTTCGATAACCGGGATCATTGACATCAGGCGAAAGAGACAAGGTTTTATTGGTCGGACCAAGCGCACCTGCCACGAACCTGGGTTTTTCCGGTTGATTCTCTGTAAATTCTGCAGCAACTTGCCGGGCAATCTTTGCAGATGCAAGGTTTATCTCGTAAACTGCAGATTCAGTATGATAATCCAATTGAGATATTGGGGTTGCATTGAAGGTATTGGTTTCAATGATATCCGATCCTGCTTCTAAAAATGACCTATGAATTTCTACAATGATTTGTGGCTTGGTTATGGAAAGGATGTCATTATTTCCTTTCAAGTCATAAAGATGGTCCGCAAATTGATCACCTCTAAAATCCTCTTCCTGCAATTGATAGCTCTGGATCATGGTTCCCATTGCACCATCGAGAACCAAGATTCGTTTGGATAAGATTTCTTGCAGTATTTTTTGGGTTGAGTTCATTATTATTTTATCGAACCATTTATTGTTTACATTGAATTAAATTAAAATTTAAGAACAAAAGATAAAATAAATAAGGGGATAAATCTAGAAAATTATAGTGGAAAGCTTGTGAAGGTTTAGCGAAAGTATTAATTTTTTGTGAAACAAGTAACAATTAGATCAATGGGAAGAAGTTAAACTCATCAAAGATTTTAAGATATATCTTAAAAAAGTGCGAACCGACTGATTTGGCCAAATTTAAATCAAAGCAATTAAGTCAATTGAATATCTTAATTATACATGATTCTATAAATTAATCATTCAATATCTTCTAATATTTTATTAACGGTTTCTGCTAATTTATCTATTTTATGTTTACATATGTCATAAATAGCTTCAGCATTGATGTCAATATAGTGATGAGTAATAATATCCCTTAATCCTTTTGCTTTCTTCCATTCGATTTGGCGATATTTTGACAAAATAGAGTTTTCAGTAACTTTATCAAAATTTTTTAATCCCTCACCAATTACTATAAGCTGCATACAAATAGAATCTAGTTTTTCCATTCCAGCTGTGCTATTTGTAAAATCAGTAACATTATGAATTGACTCAAACCGTTGCAAAATAAGCTCTGTTGCATGATAAATTTGATTTAGTATTTCTTTAGCAAGTTCTTTATCATACATAAACTGCTTCCTCATCGATTCGTTTTTTAAGGAATGAATTCATTGTTTTCCTATAACTAACAATATCGATTGGACATTTTAGTCTTTCCTCTAAATCCTGCTTAATACCGATTAATTCAAACAAGTCCTGTTTTGTCAAATTTACAACAATATCAATATCACTTTTCTCATTCATTCTATCTTTAGCAACTGATCCAAAAATTCCAATTTTTTTTATATGATATTTATTCTTATTTTCTTCTTTAAATATTTTCAATAGGTGAATTATTTCTTTAGGATCCATTGAATCTTCCATTCGTTTAATTATCACGCTTTTTTATAGACTGGCACTTTCATTATTCTTTTACCAAGAGCTTAGCGTCATCAATTGAATGTTCGTTGTCACTTTCTACTTCGTTCATTGCCTTGGCAAGCCCCTGATCAAGTAAAATGTTTTCTAGTCTTTTAAATGTTTTGAAGTCAATAACCACACTTTTGATGGAACCCTCCTCATCAGTAATATAGGATTTTGCAATTTCCATAATATGTCCTCTTAATTTTACTATCACCTTAAAAAATTGGTGTTTAAGTTTTAACAAATGACACTTTATTTATCGAAACTTAAATTAAAATAATATATGGGTCTTAAGATAAAATAATTAGAGGTGTAAATCTATAAAATGTAAGGGAAAGCAAGGGAAGATTTTACGACGGTATTTAATCGTTTATGAAACAAGTAACAATTCGTAAACGGATTAGAAGTAATAATTTTTAAGCTCAAAATTCTAAAGATATCAGTTTTTTAAAGCGATAAACTTATATTCTCTTCTATTTATTTATATCTATTTATGGTTGTTTTAGTTAATAAATGGTAATGTTTTGTAAGTTAAAATAATTGCATACTATTTAGTCTAATACTGTGTCATTTGTTATGTGATGAATTAATCAAACACTAAACCTCTCAGGTTTCGAAAACCTGAGAGGTTTTATCACATTAATGTTTATTTTTACTTTCCGCTTTGTGCCTTTTCACGTCTTTGTGCCTCCGTGGTTTTCTCCGTTTCCCGTCTTACAGCTAGTCTCCAACCTCTAGCCTCTAGCGGTTGAGTGCAATTAACTTTTCATACAATGTCTCAGGCGCAATGTCAACTCCATTTGGCCATGAAATCGTACCACCTTCGATTGTCGCTCTTTGAAAAAACTCCTGTTCCCTAAATGGTTCGAATACGGGACCTTTACCAATATATTCTGAAAAATCCACATCTCCGTTCGAACCATCATCAAATTCGACAAAGTACACATAATTGCTTTTATACTCGATCCTCTTTACTTCATTCATATTCCACATATTTTCAATCCTAATTCAGTGGGTTGATTTCCTTTATTTCTTTACCGGCACTTGCTACCAACTTGGTTCTTAGGAAAATCAAAATTGTTCAATGAAAAAAATAAAATCCTATGCAACATCCCTTTTGGGAAGAGATTTAGGAGCTCCTTTATATAATTTATTTTTGTGACGTTTCTGTCTCTCCTCAAAATAGGTCAACAATTGATCCCAATTATCGTTATTTTCAGATTCAATTTCTTTTCGAATTTTTCTGACTTCATCCACGATCTTATCTTTCATTTTAGACCTCTTCCATTAATTCTTCCGGGGTACAAAAAATCGGATTTTTTATACCCTTTTGATAATTAATTTCGTCTATTATTTTTCTAGGACGAGCACCAACTATATGTACAAAATTCCAACTTATTAAATAATCCATTCCATGTTGAACAGCTAGAGCTAAATGTAAGGAATCTAATCGAGATTTATCTTGTAAATCAAGAGTATCAAAATATACCTGGGCTAATTTTAAAACTTCCGAATTCATTTCTAAATAATTAAAATCCTTTACAACCATAACTCTCTTTTGAGCTGCATTTTCATCTCCTCTCGAAATCTCATTATGGACAATTCCTGAAATATAAGGATCAAATTTATTTAATTGAAAGCCCCACCATTCCCTTGTAATTTGCTGATGACCAGCAATAATTAAATCTCTGCTCATATGAGCTGTATAGTAACTGACTACTGTCGTTTCAAGATAAATTTTCGGTTTCATTCAGTTCTTTTTTATTACTTATTTTTATGAACATTTCACCACAATTTTTAATTATTATCCTCACTACATTACAAATGAATCTTGGTTGCATTCAAAAAATTAAAACTTAATAGATAAATTAACTCTAGTCAAAGTTCTTTTCTTATGGACAATAATTTCTCAACTATATACAACTAAATTTTTAATTATATGCATCTTCACTAAATTTCCCCAAACTCCTGCAAAGCCAATAAAACCATAGATATTGCAGCAGTTTCCGCACGCAAACGACGGTTTCCAAGTGAAACCTGGATAAATCCTCTATCTTTAAATGTATTTAATTCATGCTCACTAAATCCGCCTTCAGGCCCGATTAGTAGAGAAATCGCATTCGAACTTTTTATTTTTTTCTTAATATCGATTGCATTTGACAATTTTATTTCTTCCTTTGGATGGGCAAACCAAACAGGCTTAGGTAGTTCTTCCCATAGATTTTCGAGTTTTTGCATTGGGTGAATTTCCGGAAAGACAGAGCGGCCGCATTGCTTTACAGCAGACCGGGAAATACGCTGCCAGCGTTTCAATTTTACATCTGATGTCTGGGCTTCACAAAATTCAGTCATCACAGGGTAAAAGTGGGATACACCCAATTCAGTTCCTTTTTCTATCAGCCAATCCATGCGCTGGCATTTCAACAATCCCTGGATAACATGGATTGAAATTACCGGCTCACCCACTTTCCGAACTGTTTTTAGGATTTCACAAACAGCTTCGTTGGAATGAATTTTTTGAATTTTCACAAAATAAAAATTGCCGGCGCCATCCGTAACTGAAATACGATCCCCTTTTCGTTTTCGCTTGACTTTAGAAAGATGATGGTATTCCTTGCCGGAGATGAGCAATTGATTGTTATTCACCTGGTTGGGGGATACAATAAAACTCTCTAAATGCGCCATAAATCGCACTCAATCAAAGGCAATTTGTGCATCAAATATGGTTTCCCCTATACCGTCTTCATTGTAAGCGCGTTCGATCCTAAGCACCGACGAATATGGCAAAAGAATATTCAGCCCTATCCCTGAACCGCTTAGAAAGTGCTGATGCCCCAGTTTTTCCTTTTGGTCCCAAATAGCCCCTGTGTCGTGAAACAATGTCAAATAAACTCCGAATTTCATGAATTGAATAAACGAATAATACCAGGCATCCGGGGAAAGGGGTATAAATCGTTCTCGAATTAAAGGAATTCGCAACTCAGCAGAGGCAATCATTGACCTTTCACCCTCAATAATTTCATTGAAATAGCCCCTTATCCGTCTAGAATAACCAAAATAAAGTTGGCGGTAGGAAGGCAAACGGTTTTGTGTAACGGTTGTAGAAAACCTGCCGGCGAGAACAACACCTTTTATACTTTTGTACTGGCGTAAATCAAGAAATAACAAATTGTAACTCAATCCTCCGTTTAACAGGCGATGATGTGTGAATGAGAATCTACGATGAGCGCCATTTTTGGGATATTCCCACAAATCCCTGGTATCATGTCGAATCGAAATTTGCCAGGAACCAACTTTATCGTTTTGGTGTGTTGGCCTCCACAACATTTCACGATTCGTTGTTCGAATCAAATTGAAACCAAATAATGTATTCACATACCAATGCAAACCATAGCGGCGACCCAGAACAAACGAAATCCCATGATGTTTTTCATCTTCTCCAACAAATAGAAAAGATTTGGTTTTTATTCTCTGGGAAAATGCGCTGAGTTGAGAATATATACGTCGTTTGGTGGTAATCCATGGATTATAATAACTTAAGCTAAAACTTGGATTATAACCTAGCCATCCTGATAACCAAAGCCGTTCGTTGCGCCCTCGAAAATTAGCATGGGATACTCCTAAACCATACGAGAGTCTGTCCCAATCCCGATCATTTCGGAAAAATATGGGAATTGGAATAATGTACCATCGTTCGTATACAATGATGTTTAAATCATACAAATCGCCATTTTGATCAAAATAAAACTCAACATTATTAAATAGATTGAGATTAACGATTCTCAAACGCGCTTGGTTAAGGTCATCCGTTGAAACCCAATCATCCGTTCTAAATTCCAATTCTCTGGTGACAATATGATCTTTGGTTTTATTGTTCCCGATAACATTAATTTTTCCAATTTGGACAGAATCCGGGACACTCTCCTGGGCATGGCAAACATAGCATTGAAAAAGCAATCCACACAATACTGGCAGAATTCTTTTAGTACTATTCCTGAAAAAATAATGTGAGTCAGACAAAAGTGAATTCATGGTTCGACTCCGCTCACCATAGCTCAATCCCAGCAGCCTGAGCGGAGTCGAAGGCTGATAATTTTGCATTTGTTACCTCAAGATTAATAATATTGAACTTGGATTGCGATCAATACAAGATTTTGTCGAAGTATCCATTATTATGATGAATCTTATTTAAGTCACAATATTTTCCCTTTTATTAAATTTTGGGAAGTAATCTAACGGTTATCGCCCAGGTGTCTTTGCTACGATCCAATCTTTTGGCAAAATCAACTCGAAAAAAATCACCGATTACATTCAGTGAAAAACCTGCATCCGATTTCCAATCCGGGCTGTCGGAAACATTTGAGCTCAGGAAACTATTTCCATTGGAGTTCCACAACGCCCCAACTTCCATAAATAGTACCAATCCAAGGCTGCTGTAAAGGGGGATAAACTGGAAAGGCAGTTTTTGTAAAATATCTCCATTGAAATAATATTGGATAGCGCCCAAAGTCAATACATTGCCATTCTGAAATTCTTTGTAGTTGTACCCTCGTAATGTACTAATTCCGCCTAAATCCATTAAGTGTTGCGGCGCCCTAGAATCAGCACGATATCCATATCTTCCACTCAAAACAAGTCTTTGGTTTAGTATCGTCGGTTTCAATACTTTGCCTGAAACAAATATTCCACTCTGATCAAAATCACCGCCCAAAAAATCACCACCTTTTTCAAACGCTCCTTCCAAATACCAGCCCTCCATTGGAAACATAGGATTATCCAATTTGTCGATTATCCATTCAAACCTGAGCTTATTTTCAGTTCCTGCCGTGATTGCCGGATTATTGCGAAATTTTTTATCACCACCAAAAAGACTCCATTTTGTATTCTTTACCATTTCCTCATACTCACCAGACCAAAACGACAGCCTGAAATGTACATCTTCTTGAAAATCTTTTGACGTCCAGATTGAAAATCCTTTTACCTTGTAAAAATCTCTAAAATCTCCTCGTATAAAAAGTGCAGCCAGAGTGTTCTCAAGCCTGGAAATAATCCAATCGTCTTGGGTAAATGTGTCTTCAAAATATTTCCCGCCAATCTTAAATATTTGCCATGAAGGTGATTTAAATTCTAACCCCAGGTTAAAGCCAACTTCCTTACTCTTTAAACCATATCCGAAATCTCCAAAAAAAGTTAAAGGACTGTCGACATTGTTTTTTATTTTTAATCCAAGCGCGGGGAATAATCCCTCTACCCTATTATAGCGTAAAGGCGAATAATATTTGGTTTTCTTCTTATCAATTGCGAAAGGATTAGGTTTGGGTTCCACTTTAAATTGGGCATAAGTGGGTTGCAGGCAGCTAGCCATTTTGATTAAAGTAATTAAAAAGAGCAATACGACCTTAAAATGAACTGAATTGTGCATTTAACCTCCATATGATTTCCGGTTTATCGGCGCTGTATCCCTGCACTAAATGAATAAACAGACGATTAGAAACTTCTGAAAAATACCTATAATGTTGTCATTTCGAGGAGTTTACGACGAGAAATCTTTTAATCCATACTTAGGGAGAACAAGATTTCTCCTCGCTTCGCTTCGTCGAAAAGACAGTTGGTTGATTTTTAGAAGTTTCAATTTTTATTTTTAACAACCCTGTATTTTAGTAAACTAAAAAACATTAATCAACCGAATGTGAACTTTACCCTGTGAGAAGCTATCTCCTTCTCCGAGAGCAAAATCAAATCCGATGATTCCTAAATCGGTTTGAGTCCATAAACCAAAACCATAACCCGATTTGTAAATTTTGTCCAAAGTTCCGGAATTGTTACCTCGCTCGATATATCCTAAGTCCAAAAACATTGTAAGCCGTGATGTTCTATCCAAAAGCAATCGATACTCCAGATTAGCCCATGCGATTTTTTCACCCATGAATTGATCGTCGCGATAACCACGAAGATCACTTGCCCCACCCAATCGAAACAGCTCATCAATAGGTATACTAAATCCATTCATTTTGACCAGTTTCCCATGAAATCCAGCCATCAAAACATTTCTGCCAAATAGTTTTTGATAAAATTCCAGGTCAAAGCTTAAACGGTGAAAGTTTATCTTTTGCCCACTTTCGCCGGGAATTAATGGCTCAATTCGTTTTTTAAGGAAATCGACACTTGTTTCATACAACAACCCAGCCGTCGGATTCCATGGATGATTTCTATTATCCATTGAGACTTGTAAACGCAGCCTATCTGCCAGACTCCTGGGTAATTGGTAAACAGCTCGCCCGATAGAATCCGGCAACACACTTTCTCTGCCAATTTGAGCAACAACGGCAATATCCTCCAAAACAAAAACCCGTAAACCCATCTGCCAGTTTCTACGCACAAAAGTAGTGTCTTGAACAGTTTGCTCCAGGTTAATTCTACCGTGAATTGGCTGTCCACCCAACCAGGGTTCTTCGTAGTTCAATTGCAGGCTCTGGGTGTTAGCATTCTGTTTAGCCCAATAAGCCCGGAAAGACCGGCCTGTACCCAATAAATTCTCAAAATTAATTTTAACCTGGCCGGATAAATATTCATTCTGGTTACCTTGTTTTGGATTAAATCCTAAAATGCCATCGAATTGTGAACTGTTTTTCTCTCGGACTGAGAGCAAAAGGATTGCTGAAGAGTCAGGAGAAAAAGTAAGCTTCGGCTGTTCCGTTAATTCCAAATACTTCAACCTTTTTATTTTTTCACTGATCTTAGATATTTTTCTGCTTGTTAGAATTTCATTCTTATTGAATCCCAACTCTCGTAAGATGACTTTATTTTGTGTATTCGTATTGCCGGTAATTTCAACTCTTTTCAGAACGATGGGTTTTCCTTCCTTGATTACTAACAAAATGTCAACTACGCCATCCTGAAAACGAATATCTATTTTTTGAATTTCCACATTGACCAACAAATATCCTTCGGCAGCATAGCGTGCTATTATTTCCTGCACATCCACCGCCAATTGCTGACTCTTAAAAATTACACCTGGACTTGCCCTCATAAATTGTTTGATTTGCTGTTTCGAAAAGGCCGAATTTCCGATGATCAGCAATTGGTTAATAGTGAACGGTTCACCCTCTGAAAAATATATTTCTACGGTCTGACGTTTTTTACTTTTACCCGGCCAAAATATCGAGTCAACTTTAGCGGCGAGAAAGCCCTCACTTTGGTATGCTGACAACAGCTTTTGTAAATTGTTTTCGAATTGTATTTTTGTTTGTCCGAGGTTATCATTCTGATTAGAATTTTTAACACTTTTGGGTAAATTCAGCAATTCTCTAATTTGCCGATTATTGTAAACCTTATTGCCATGAAAGGAAAAGTTTAAATATTTTATTTTTTTTTCTTCATCTTGATAGTGTTGGCCCAAAACATTTATAGGACAGATACTTATGAAAAATCCTACTGGGATCAACAGGCTCATCACGATAGGATTTTGGATATTAATTTTGAACTCAAGTTCCATTAAAAGTATGCCTTTACTTCTACTTTGCCGATATGTTGCAGTTCATCTCTTCCGGGTAATTGCCTGCCCAGGTAGCTAAATAAGATCATCACCCGTGATGAAGCACGATAATCAAAACTAAACAGCCAGTTAAAATTTCGACCTTCACGACGGCCATCTACCATTTCGTATGGAATAATCGCATTGGATGGTTTGACAGTAACTTTCGAGAATTCGATTTCACCTCTTAACCGGCCTCTGCCTCGTAAAGCATAGCTGAAATTAGGTTTAATACCTATTAGGTTAGCGCTGGTTCCCGGACTTTTAACTCGATCCAAATCGTGCTTGAATTTTAAGTCGGCAGCAATTTCCAATACAGATTTTGGACGATAGCTCAAACGCAACTTACCGCCTCTTGATAAAATCTTTCGATCCACCCGGGTTGCTGACTCAAAAAGACGCTCGATATTAATTTCACTAAGAGTCGTTTCCAATGAATATTTTTTTGATACTTTTGATTTAAACCGAATGGATATTTCATTCCTTTTTGATTCTTGTCCACCTCCCGTTAACCTGTTGTTCTTCTCAAGGCTCGACAACCACCTGATCCTCAAGGATCTGGTATAAACATTTTCAAAAAAATTTAGATCTTGCCGAACCAGGTACCTGCCAAAAACCGTTTCTTCATCCGGAAAAATCTTATCGGCACCGCCAAATGAAATTTTCCAGGGACTATCTCGTCTACTTTTTTCGTCAAACGAGAAATAAGTCAACCACGAAATACTGCTCAGCCACCGTTTTAGTTTAGATTGTTTTTTATTGGTTTTTCCCCAAAACAATTGAGGTTTAATTTTAATTTTTGCATTCATTAAGAGTTCATTTACCGGTTCGAATTCTCCGGTTGCCAAAGTACGAAGAATGAAATCTCCAAAAATATCCGGAACATATTCATTCAATTCCTCTTCGAAACGAAAATTCCCTCTACCTTCATCTACCTTAAAATAAAATTGCTCGGTTTTTGAAATTTGGGTATTTGACATCCTTACCCTGAGATCAGCCTGCAAAGCTTTTTTCCAGGGAGAATAGATCCCCACAAAATCTGTTAACCTTGTTCGTTTTTCGGGTAAATCCGATTGAACAAATTCCCTTTTCCGGTTGGTTAGTTCAAGGTTCAATTGCAAGTTGCGCCAACGTTTTAATGACATTTTGATGAATGTAGCTTCAGCTCTTGAATAATCCTGCAAACCACCATCGGTTACTTGTTGATCTTCTCGAAGGTTTTGCCTGATACTAATTTCTAATGGTTTTGCAATCTTAAATCCTATTCCATAAGAGAAATCATCAAAATTAAAACCGGTTCTCAATGAATCAGAAAACGAAATGTCTTTTTTATTTTCTCCTTCATATCTAAAAAAGGGACGAATTCGCCAAACCCGGTATTGTGCGGATCCCAATCGTCGAAACCAATCTCCATTGATCCGGATTGCCTGATCGGAGCGATGAATGCTTTCTTCCCGATATTGAATTTCAGGAAATTTTGGCTTTTTCAGTGAAAATTCCGAAAGCAATCGCCGAGACGAAATAAAATTATCCTGGTGATAATCTCCCCAATTCAATCTCAACTGCCCTCCCTTAAATGGTAAATAGGTTGAGTTTAATTCTCTAACCTTTTCTCCTTGTCTACCGCCATTTGCTGACAAATCCCATTTTCTATCATATTCCACTTCTTCATCCCGGCTTAGCTCAAAAAATCTTTTCCCTTTTTCCCGCCATAATCCCGAAAGTTGAACACTACCAACCGATGTTTTCCCAAATTGAAGCTTCCGGGGACTAATCCGAGCCTGAATTTGAAATGCCGAGCCCAGGTTGTCATTATCATCCAGTGCTGACATTAAATTTCTATCTGTTAGACTCAACGCGAATTCCCCCGAAAATTGCAAAATTTCATTCGGATCAAACTGCAGGTAGAATGAAGTAAGATTCTGGCTTTGAGCGATGGGTAGAATCCGTTTTGGTGAATAGTTGCCATTACCTAAACCTGTAAATCGATATCGGCCTTGACCTGCATAACTATATTCACCGTTGCCGACACCTTTGTAAGTAAATTGAACCAAATAATCTCCCAGGCCATTTCCAGCAAATTGATAGATTTGTTGTCCAAGTGAATCAACCAGGGTATAGTTGCCTTTCCCCGGGCCAACAAACCTTCCACTTTCTACGAATGCACTATCAGTTTCATCACCCAAATTTTCAAGAATAATCCGTTCTTGATCATTCAGGCCGACCTCCAGCAAGTTATTGGGATCATCGGCTTCGCGGATGAATAAAACGTTGTATTTCAATTTGTTATCAAATCCTATTCCGTTCAGGTGAGCGCTGTACAAATTCCTTTGGAAATTGAAGTCAGAGAATTCAAAATCAACTTCAATTCTTGAATCACCGGTAATCAGACGTTTTCGTGTAAATGTTATTTGTCCGTTGCCATAATCTATCACATAATCATTTTCATCACCTCGTATCATCGGTTCGCCATCCACCCATACTCTTTCTGTTCCGGATAACACAATAATCTCTGACTCACCCCGGCTGCCTTGCAATTGATATGGACCTTGAAGCCCTTCCTGTCCGGTGAATCTTTGGGTCTGAAATTTTCCTTTTGAAACTGCCCCGGAAACTGTGGCAGTACCGGACCCTTGCGAGTATTGCAGCATGGCTCCCTGCAGTTTTCGATTATAATTACCAAATCGCCCGCCTGAATATTTTAAATTAAAATCGCCTAATTGCGCCTGAATTTTCGGGCCCCGGATTTGAATATAAACCTTGTCTATTTCCTGCAGTGTTTGGGTATTGCCCTCCGGTTGAATGGGAATATTCTGATCAGACAGCATGGCAACTACATGCACATCCGAGGTGATTTTCCCTTCCAATTGTAAACGCAAGCCAGATTCTACTTGTAACCCCTGTCTATTGCCAACCGAAATACTCCTGGTTAAACTACCGCTTCGCCGCAATTGGCTATTCTCAAAAATATCTGAGACATCTTTTTTCTGAACTGATCCAACATTGTTTGCTGAGTTTTTGACTCGCTCCGGTTTAGGCTGCCAAAGGACAAAAGGCATAAATTGGTAATTCGGTTTCAATTGAATCGGTAATATCCGGTAGGATATCCGGATTGAGTCTTCTTTTATTGTTTCCGTTGATAAGCGTACAATTCCTAATCGATAATCAATTTGATAATCAACCTCTCGATTTAGGGATCTGCTTTTGAATTCGATTTCTTCCGATTGTGGAACAATGAAAGTATACCTAAGCTGCAACAGTGTATCGGCTTGATTGATTTTAATTTTTTCAACGATACGTTGAAATTTCCGGTACGATTGATTTTGTGCCTGGCTTTCACAAAAAAGAAGGAGAGAAATCAATATCAAAATGTATGGTGATATTTTCATTACGGCAAGATCTTGAAGCCCCTCAATTTCCCTTTGTCATACGTCTGGACAAATCCATCATTTCGAGTTGGCAACTTTATTATTCTTTTTGGTTCAACAATATTTGATAAACTAAAATTGAACTATTCTTTTGATCCAACACAAATATTCTGTTTTCAAACACAGCTATGTCAACAGGTGTCTGCCATTTTGATTCATCTGATTTTTGTATTGAAACCAATTCGACAATCCATTTTTCCCTTTTAAAGGCATGAATTTTTCCAGTACCTATATCCGTTACTAGCAGTAATTCTCTTTCATTCCAATAAAACAACCCTGACGGCTCCTGCAATTTTTCGCCCCCTAAAAATCGGATAAAATTTCCAAAATAATCAAATACCACGAGGTGGCCGGCTTGCTTATCACTGACAACAAGAAATCCCACGCCTAAATTCTCGATTTGTGTCGGTGAACTTAAATATCCTTCACCGGTTTCGATTGAACCGAATTTTGAGATGGGTTTGAAGAAAGAATCAAACTTTATCACACTGTTATTTTCACCTTCAACAAGGAAAATATCACCTTGTTTGGAAACTGTAATACTTTTCGGGAAGAAGAAATTTTCGACGTTTCCGTAAGCCACTTCTCCGGAAATGATGGAAATTGCATTTAATTGCCGGTCTAAACGATATACCCTATGATTATTAAAATCGGTGACAAATACGTTTAATCCGTCCTGGAAATTGATATCTAATGGAGAATCAAATTGTTCCTGACCCTGGCCTAATCCACCAAAATATTTGATAAAGTTTCCTTCAAGATCGAAAATTTGAATTCTATTATTACCGGTATCGACAACATATAAATTCCCCGATGATCCAATAGTTATGGCTTGCGGATTATTAAATTGTCCAAGGCTATCCCCGGATGATCCAATTGAATACAGATAATCTAAAGGAATAATTGATTGAGCGAATAAGGGTAGATTTATAAAATGAAAAACTAGAATAATGGATTTGACTTTAATCTTCGGTTTAAACAAACTACATCTTCCTTACTAATAAAAATTCTCAAATAGTTAATAATGATAACAAGTTGAATGGTTTGGAAACCGTTTTCGTTCCAAATGAAAATTAAGAATTGTTTTTCATCTAATAAAAAAGCCCCTTAATAGTTAAGGGGCTTCATACAAGTCAAATAATGCTGGTTTACAGTGAGATTCCAGCTGTTGCCATTAATACACTATTTTTTACATCATCTTCATCAACTTCGTCTATAGTGGACATACTCATTATGTATCTTACATCAAAATGTATTTTACTGATTCCTAAAGCGACTCCTAGCACTAATCCTAAATCTGTACTTTTCACGTCATCTTTAATATCAATTTCAGCTGATTCATTGCCAACTGTTAGTTTGGATTTGGCACTCAGGAGAATACCTAATGATGGTCCGCCAAAAACTTGCAGTTTAAGTCCCGGTAGAGCTACTACTGTAAGTTTAGCTAAAACAGGAATTTCCAAATAGGTAAACTTTAATTCTGTGTTAAATGTAATTTCTTCTTCAACATCCTCTTCATCGGCTCCTTTCATAACATAGAGCGCTTCCACCTGAATGGATAACGGGAGCGGGCTTAGGCCAAAATTAATAAAGGCTCCGGCTGCAAATCCAGAGCGTCGATCGGCGTTGTCATTTACATCATCACCTGTTAATGTAGAACTTACCAAACCAGCTTTGATTCCTTTACCAAAGCCAACCTGGCCAAAAGAAACAGATGTTATTAAGAGAGACATTAAAACGAATAAAGATATTACTGGTACAGACTTTTTCATTTAAAACTACCTCCAATCATTGGTCGAATAATACTTTATAATTTCATATTAACCAAGGTGAATAGCCCAGATTTATTGCAAACCTCCAGTTATTTTTATTTTGTATTAAACCTTTGAGTCTACTCTAAAAACCGATTCAATCGCTTTTCTAAAAAAAAATCGATACATAAAAACAAATACTTATGACAGCGATGGAATCGGTATCCCACCTTTTAGAATGAACACACCTTTAATTATTATTAGTCAATTGAAATGTAGGAATAATTTAATAACAAAGCTTGAAAATAATGCTTTGATTGTAGAATTCTAGATTTTTAACAACAAGCTGCGATTTTAAACAAATAGGAATTTAATAATTTGAAATAGAAAGAATGGTTTAAAAAGCCAAACCACCCATTATAGATATTACACTATTTTTTATATCGCCGTCATCTCCTGAATCATCTATCGATGACAGTCCTCCTGAATACCTTACTTCAAATAGTAATGTTCTAAACCCGAGTGTAAAATCAATACCGGCGCCAATAACAAATCCCAGTTCAAATTCTTTGAATAGATGGTTGGCATCAACTTCAATAGATGATTGACCTCCTCCGAACGTTGTTAAGCCCCTGCTGTTCACAAGCAAGGATGCAGATGGCCCCGCAAAGAGACTGGGTTTTAAACCGGGAGAATGACCAAATCCAAGTCTGATCAGGACAGGAATTTCCAAATAATCATTCTTAATTTTTATTTCGGTACCCTCTTCAATGTCATTTGTTTTTACCCCTTTTCTAGTGAAAAGAAGTTCAGGTTGAATTGATAAAAAACCAGCGCCAAAACGTAAATGGCCACCGACGACAAGACCGGTTAAATTCTCGGATCCTTCAGCATCATCTCCTGTAAACTTAGCGATATTCAGACCAAATTTTATTCCTTTACTTATACTCACCTGGCTGGTTACTTGGGATGGAAATATAAATAGCATAAAGATGATAAATGTATAATATCTGATTAATCTATAATGCATTTTGACTCTCCATTTATTTAGCAAATTTATTTTATTGGGTTATTCTACTAATTTAATTTTGAAATGATCAAAATATTTCGCTAATGGAGTAATTAACAAATTCATTTTCATGAGTTCAATTAAATTCCTAGAACCTTCTTAGGCATATGCATTGCAACCAGAAAATTAGGAACGTCCACAACTTCCACAATTTTGAGTTCTCCGGCCAGTGAACAAAGAACATAAGCGTCCGCACGCTCCAATCCATGTACCTCCACCAAATAGTCTATCATAAATCGAGTAGCTTTTTTTGCGGCTTCATCCAAGGTTGGTGCAAAAGCCGAGACTGCATAATATTCATCCGTTTCGTATTGTGGTTCTGAGATCTTGCGTTCCCCTTTGATCACCTTCACTTCATAAATAATTCTCATAGGAGATTCGATTGCAGTTCCGCAAACTTCACCCATTCCCTGGGCGGCGTGGGTATCCCCAATGGAAAACAATGCACCTTCGACAAATACCGGAAAATAAACCGTCACACCTTCTGTTAAATAACGATTATCCATATTTCCACCGTTTTCTCGGGGTGGAATTGTGGAAAGCATCTCTTCGGTAGCAGGCGCCACGCCCATCACACCGGGGAAAGGTTGTAGCGGTATTTGGATTTTATCATTAAACTTCGTGGATTTTGCATTTTTATTAATGGTGAATATCTTCAGATAAGGTTCGGTGAATTCATCAGCCAAGAACCCAAAACCAGGAATGATACAAGCCCAGCCCCAATCTCCAACCTCTATTTCATGCAGAGTCACAGCGAGGATATCACCCGGTTGAGCCCCTTCCACATATACAGGTCCGGTTAACGGATGTATAAGGTCAAAATCCAAATTGGCAACATCTGCAACTGTTGATTCCTTTGTAAGCTGTCCATCAGTCGCTTCTTTTGTATAAACTTCCACAATCGCACCAGATGGAACTTTAATAACTGGAGGAATAGCGCTGCTGAACCGGTTATGTGTTTGACTGCTGGTTAAGATAAACTCTGGTTTGGGTACGGATTTAACAGCTTGTTGATCTTCTCCACATCCTATCATAAAAACCAGGATTACCCACATTATGCCTGTATAAATCTTCTTCATAGTAACCTCCATTTACTTTGTTTTAAATATAACTGTTAGAAACTTAATTTTTTATTTACTATTTACAATGCGCTTTATTTCAGACAAAGCATTTTGAGCCTAGCCACTAGGTTTGCATCTGCATTATGCGAGACGATAGTTCTAATGTCGGTATACTCTCCGTCATATAAAGCCGACCTAACGTTCCTCTGGCAGTTTCTTGAATCGTATAATCCGACGAGTCATTAAGTCCTATCAATAACCTATGCAAATCTTTATCTTCTGCGTCACAAGATTCTCAGACGCTCAGAGCGTCTATCCTGACATTACCGGAATAGTCATCACTTGAGTATTTCTTTCATTACCGGAATATTTTTTTGTCTTCTAACTGTCCCAGCGCATTAATGAAGCTTGTTTTATCTCATCATACCAGGAAGTACTATTAAGCTGCTTTTTGATCAAATCAAGATATATTCCAGAATTTACTTTCGCAAAAGCGACGATTTCTGCTACCACAATATCAGAATGTGTTTCATTTTACTTTTACTTATGATAATACCTCCTTAAGAGCTTAGGATAGCTTTTAAGGAAGTATAAGTTAATTAATTCTCGGTGTAAAACCATTTAGGGTACCACTACGAGGTAGTGGTTTAAGCCGATTAATCAATCAACAAACCGTCTGCTCATCTGCATGGTATGAGCTGCGAACCAACGGACCGGATTCAACATGTTTAAAACCCATATCCAGACACTCTTTTTTAAACCAATTAAATTCATCGGGTGTAACAAACCGATCTATGGGTAAATGTTTTGGGGTAGGTTGCAAATATTGACCCATTGTGATGATATCAACTAATATTCTGCGTAAATCTTTAAGGACTGACAAGACCTCTTCATTTTTCTCCCCAATCCCAAGCATCAAACCGGATTTTATGATTAAGCCTTTCCGTTTCATATAATCCAGCACGTATAAAGAACGTTCGTATTTGGCTTGCGGCCGAACAATTTTGTGAAGACTTGGCACTGTTTCCACATTATGACTGAAAATATCAGGGTTTGCATCGACTACAATATCGAGCGCTTCTTCAACTCCTTTAAAATCGGGAGTAAGGATTTCAACTTTACAGCCAGGCACTTTGTCCCGAATCTGTTTAATCGTTTCAGCAAATATTTCTGCTCCGCCTGTATGCAACTCGTCTCGATTTACCGAAGTGATGACGACATGCTTTAAGTTCATTTTTTTTACTGCATTGGCAACGCGAATGGGTTCAAATAAATCCAACTCGGTCGGCAATCCTGTTTTCACCGCACAAAATCCACAGCTTCTGGTGCAAATATCACCTAAAATCATGAAGGTCGCAGTGCCCCTTCCCCAACATTCGGCAATATTAGGACACCGTGCATCTTCACAAACCGTATTCAGTTTGTTACTTTTGACAATATCCTTAACTTCACTATATTTTTGTCCAAATGGCAACCGAACTTTTAACCAGTCCGGCTTTGGGATTCTCTTAATATCTGTTTTTTCATCAACTTTAATCATCGACATTTTCCAAAATTTGAGTCATTCTTTGTAAAAATTGCCCACCCTTAGCGCCGTCCAATAAGCGATGATCGTAAGTCAGGGCGAGATACATCATCCATCTTATTGTAATCATTCCATCAACCGCCACTACTCTCTGTTTTGCGCTGCCGATTCCGAGAATGGCCACCTGGGGTTGGTTGATAATGGGTGCAGCAATTATCGTATCAAAAACCCCAAAATTGGTAATAGAAAAAGTGCCTCCATGAACTTCATCGGGCTTGAGCTTTTTTGTCCTGGCCCGTGTGGCGAGATCATAAATTGACTTGGCCAATCCTGATAGACTTAACTGATCGGCATTGCGCACAACCGGAACAATCAGGCCGTTTTCCAGGGCAACCGCGATACCCAGATTTACATTCTTATGATAAATAATATCAGTCCCATCAATTGAGGCATTAACAACGGGCATTTCTTTTAGAGAACGGGCAGAAGCTTGGGCGACGAAAGCTGTAACCGTCAATTTCACACCTTCACGCTGTTTGAATGAATTTTGATTTTTATCAATATAAGCCATGATACTCGTTACATCGACTTCATGAATGGAAGTTACATGCGGAGAAGTTCTTACACTTGACACCATATGAATTGCTATGGATTTGCGTATGTGATCCATTGGAACCCGTTTCACATCGCCATCGAATTTAAATGCAGGTTGGGTAGCAGGCTCACTTACCCATTCTTTTTCCGAAATCACACCGGTTTTTCTTTGCTCCAGGTATTGCAGTATATCTTCTTTACGCAACCTGCCGTCTTTACCGGTACCAGGCAAAGTTTCTAAAACGTTAATGGGAATCTGTTCCCGTCTGGCAATGGAGCGAACCAATGGAGATAGGAATCGTCCTGAAACCCGCACTCCTGGTTTGTCAATTTCCACGATCTCTTTAGTCTCATCCATTAAAGTTTCGGGATGTATCCCTGGTTCAACTTGTTTTTGTGGCTTTCCATCTGTTGGCTGTACATCCACAACTCCTGCCTGGTTTGATTCCAATTTTGCAATCACCGAGCCAATTTGGACAGTGTCCCCTTCTTTCGCAAGGAGCTCAATGATTTTTCCGCTGTGAGGCGATGGAATTTCAGTATCAACTTTATCTGTACTGATCTCTAATAATATGTCATCTTTTTCAATGGTCTGGCCAATTTCAGTATGCCATTTAATGATCGTTCCTTCTATCACACTTTCGCCTAATTGCGGCATCATTACGTCTAATTGCATGATGTTTCACCTTTTTGATTATTTATCTTTGAAACGCAAGATAATATTCAATAGAACAAAAATAAAACAACAGTTTTTAAAGCGACTAATTCTAATAATTTATAGAAGAACTATCAAGAAATTCTTAACCGCCCCAGAGATAACACTTTTTCAATGAACGCCGTTTTCTTCTAAAAATTTTTCCGCATCGATCGCCGCCATACAACCTGTGCCGGCTGCGGTAACTGCTTGCCGATAGACTGAATCTTGAACATCACCAGACGCAAACACACCGGGAACGGATGTGTAGGTCGTTCCGTTTTTTGTCAAAATATATCCATTTACGTCCATTTCCAGTTTACCCTTAAAAAGTGAAGTGTTTGGTGTGTGACCAATGGCGACAAAAAATCCCTGGCAATCCAATTGACTGGTTTCACCACTTTTGATATTTTTTAATCGCACGCCGGTTACTTTACCTTCTGTAACACCGAGGACTTCTTCGACAACGGAATCCCAAATGAACTCAATCTTTGGATTTGCAAAAGATTTATCCTGCATAATTTTCGAAGCACGTAGTTGATCGCGTCTGTGCACAACAGTAACTTTTTTTGCAAATTTAGTCAAAAATAAAGCTTCTTCCAGAGCCGTATCGCCACCGCCTATAACGACTACTTCCTCTTCTTTAAAGAAAAAACCATCACAGGTTGCACATGCGGAAACACCCTTGCCTTTTAATTGGTTTTCCGAGTCAAGTCCAAGCCAGTTTGCTGATGCTCCCGAGGCAATGATAATCGAATCAGCCAGTATTTTATCATCATCAACCGTTAACTGAAATGGCCGTTTGTTTACATCAATCTCTTCGACATGTCCATTGATGAAAGTTGTACCAAATCTTTCAACCTGTTTACGCATCTTGTCCATCAATTCCGGTCCAAGGATGCCTTCCGGAAAACCGGGATAGTTGTCAACATCAGATGTGATCATCAATTGCCCACCCGGTTCTATTCCATCAATAACCACCGGATTTAACATAGCGCGTGAATTATACAGTGCGGCAGTCAATCCAGCAGGTCCTGATCCGATGATCACAACTTTATGGTGATTTTTTTCAGTCATCAGTAACTCCAAATCCACTCTTTATAAAAAATTACCTATCCACTTTTTTGTTGGATTAGATTAACAAATATAAGCTACAAAAATATAAAAATGCTTCGAATTATAGGACTAAAAATAAGGTTTCGATAAAAAAAATGAGGTTAATCCAAATATCATACAATTATGGTTCATCATAAAGCTGCATACTTTTTGATTTGAAAATGTAAGCGGATATGATAACATTTCCAAACAATAAGATTTATTTTATTTATTGAACGGATGGTCTTAAAGCTAGTGCCTATTTTTGAAGAATAAGTACGGTACATAAACTATTCATGATCCTTAATTATTAATCCTCTACGAGGATTTGAAAACCTTGATCAACTCCAAATCTACAAAAATAAAATCTCTACGAGGTTATTTATAACTTAACTCATAAGGAATGAGCTATCCACAGATTTGAGTTATCCTCGTTTAGGATGGATCTATAAGATCTCGTATAAATAACTAAAAACATCGTAGATGTTTAATTATAAAGGTGGATACAATCATTTTGTAATATTCTTCATCCTGACATAATATTTTGAAGAATAAGTTACATATTATTATGATGATCCACAATTATTATCCAAAATTTAAGATCTTTCGGATTACTAAAACTTACCAGCACCAATAAATTTATCCAGGTAATGGGTAAGTATCGGCCAGGTTGAATGGTTGAACGGCATCATTCGCACCTGAAATACAGCAGCAAATTGATCTACCAAAGTTGGTAAAACATCTTCAACAGTAATAGCTTTGTCGACGATCTTTACCAAGGAAGTTACGCTTTTATTCTGAATGCCGCAAGGAATGATCAATTCGAAATGTTCCAAATTTGGATTGATATTAAATGCAAAACCGTGGGAGGTTATCCACCTGCTGACCTTTACCCCAATGGCAGCTATTTTTTCAGCATTCACCCAAACACCCGTATAGTTCTTATTTCGAGTGGCTTCAATATTAAATTGCTGCAGCGTATTGATAATCACTTGTTCTATCTGACGTAAATACCAAAAAATGTCCTTCTTTAGCTCTGTCAAATCTAAAATTGGATAGCCTACCAATTGACCGGGGCCGTGGTATGTAATATCACCTCCGCGATCGGTTTTGGTTAGTTCGACACCGTGTTTTGTCAAATATTCAGATTCCACAAGAAGATTAGCGTCCGTTCCGGATTTTCCAATTGTGATAATCGGCGGGTGTTGCAACAGAAGTAATGCATTTGGTATTTCGTTAAGACGACGCGCTTCGGAAAGTTTTTTTTGCAAATCCCAGACAGGATGATAATCAACTTGATCTAAATAAATGTAAACACAGGTGTTTATTTGATTTTTTGGCATAGTAAATTATGCATTAGAAAGGATATAAATTCAAAGAAATTTGATCGCCTTATTGGGGAGTTAGGGCAATAGCAAAACAATAAAAAGAAGAAGATGGAATTTTAGACTTCCATAACTTCTTTTTCTTTGGCAACCACCACCTCATCAATTTTTCCCGAAAAGCTATCGATTACTTTTTGGATATCATCCAATTCGGCATGAGCCGCATCTTCCGAAATTTCGTGATCTTTTTCTCGCTTCTTGATATGATCGTTCACATCGCGGCGGATATTTCTTAAAGAGATTTTACCTTCTTCCGCTAATTTCTTCACTAACTTGACCAGATCTTTTCTGCGCTCTTCGGTTAATACAGGAATTGGAACCCTGATAACCTGACCGTCATTCACAGGGTTTAATCCCAAATCAGATTTTAAAATTCCTTTTTCAATTTCGCCTAGCATATTCTTTTCCCAGGGCTGAATTACAAGCGTTCGAATATCCGGGACACTAACATTTGCCACTTGGTTAATAGGTACCGGGTTACCATAATATTCTACTTTTATTCCGTCTAGCAGGGCAGTTGTGGCTTTCCCGGTTCGAATATGACCAAATTCATGTTTCAACGATTCAATGGTCTTTTTCATTCTTATTTCAGCATCTTTATGGAATTCACTTTTCATTTTGCTCACCGGTAATTTTAGTTCCTACTTCATCACCAAGCATTAATCGTTTAAAATTATCAGGCTTATTCATATCAAAAACGATTATGGGTAATTTGTTTTCCATACAGAGAGTTACAGCCGTAAAATCCATAACTCTCAAGCCGCGATTCAGCAGATCAATATAACTAATTTTTTTAAATCGTTCTGCATTCGGAACAATTTTAGGATCGTCTGCATAAACGCCATCTACTTTGGTTCCTTTCAATATAACACCGGCTTCAATTTCAATTGCCCGAAGCGCTGCCGCCGTATCGGTTGAAAAATAGGGACTGCCGGTTCCAGCACCAAAAATTACGATCCGGCGTTTTTCAAGGTGGCGAATCGCTCGCCTTCTAATATACGGCTCCGCCAGCGCCTCCATACGAATTGCAGTCTGCACCCTCGTATGTATACCTAAATGTTCCATATAATTTTGGATTGCCAGTGAATTGATGACTGTTGCTAACATTCCCATTTGATCCCCGGTAACTCGACCAAATCCTTGCTCATGTGCAGATAATCCTCGGAAAATATTACCACCACCAATCACAATCCCAATTTCAACCCCAAGATCATATACACTTTTTATCTCATGTGCAATATACTTAACAACTTCAGCTTCAATTCCGAACGATTTAGAGCCCATCAGGGCTTCGCCGCTTAGTTTAATGAGAATACGTTTATGAATTAGTTGACTGATGCTTCGGTCCTCCTTGACTAAGAATTTGTTTAAATATCATTCCAAATCTATTAAGCAAAATGATTTTTTGAACAGCTCCATCTAGCCGAGTTGAAATCTTTCAAAACGTTTGATTACAATATTCTCACCGATTACTGATCGAATATCAGTGACCATATCTTGAACCGTTTTTCCCGGATCTCTAATATAACTTTGTTCCAATAAACATACTTCCTGGTAGTATTTACCGAGTTTTCCCTGGGCAATTTTATCAATAAGATTGTCCGGTTTGCCCGCTTCTTTAGCCTGGCTGCGGTAGACTTCCAGCTCTTTTTCGATCATTTCCTTGCTAAGGTCATCTTTTTGAACTACCAATGGATTTGAGGCAGCCACCTGCATGGCCATATTTCGAATAAATTTTTTGAATTCTTCATTTTTTGCAACAAAATCGGTTTCACAATTGACTTCAATCAAAACCCCCAAGCGATTTCCGGGGTGAATATATGCATCGATGATACCTTCTTTCGTCGTCCGTACGGAACGTTTTTGAGCTGCTGCCATACCTTTTTTTCGCAGATATTCGATTGCTTTCTTAATGTCACCATTACCTTCTTGAAGCGCATTCTTGCAATCCATCATTCCTGCACCGGTTTTTTCTCTTAATTCTTTCACCATTGCAGCTGTAATCGACATTTAATAAAACTCCTTCCTAATATTCTAATAACTATTAAAAAGCACTCGGTGAAACGAGTGCTTTTAACAAATCAAATGCAATTTTAATTCGAAGCGACTCGATTCATTAAGCCTCTTTGCTTTCTTCAGCTTTCTCTTCTTTTTCTTCTTCCTTCTCCTCAGCCTCCACCTCTTCAGCTATCTTAAGCTCTTCCATGCTTTCCAAAATCGCGTCTGTGAAACCATGTGTAATCAATCCAATGGACTTAAATGCGTCATCATTTGCCGGTATCGGATAATCAATTTCTTCAGGATCACAATTGGTATCTAATATCGCAAATACCGGGATATTCAGTTTTTTGGCTTCAGCAACTGCTATATCTTCCCTTTTGGGATCAACAATAAAAACTGCTCCAGGTAGTAGATTCATATCTTTGATACCACCAAGGAATTTTTCCATTTTTTCTTGTTCTCTTGTCAAACGCAATATTTCTTTTTTTGTGATTTTCTCAAAGGTTCCATCAATAGCCATCTTTTCAAGGTTTTTCAAACGCTTTATACTCTTTTTAATCGTACTAAAATTCGTAAGCGTGCCTCCAAGCCATCTTTCGGTTACATAAAACATTCCGCATCTTTCAGCTTGTGAACGTATAATATCCCTGGCCTGCTTTTTCGTTCCCACAAGAAGTACTTTTTCACCGCGATTAACAATTTCTTTAACAGCATCGAAAGCAACTTTTAATGATACTAATGATTTTTTCAAATCGATGATGTGAATCCCGTTCCGTTCCATAAAAATATATGGCTTCATTTTGGGATTCCATTTTCGAGTAAGATGCCCAAAATGTGATCCTGCCATTAAAAGTTGCTCTAACAAAACTTCCGGCATTAAAATTCTCCTAATATTCTTAAAATATATTTATTAATTTATCTCTTCGAAAATTGAAAACGCTTACGCGCTTTGGGTTGGCCGTATTTCTTACGTTCAACCATGCGAGGATCGCGTGTTAAAAATCCTGCCTTTCT
This sequence comes from candidate division KSB1 bacterium, assembly GCA_022566355.1. Classification (NCBI taxonomy): domain Bacteria; kingdom Pseudomonadati; species Candidatus Zhuqueibacterota bacterium. The sequence continues at coordinate 5,828 of JADFJB010000033.1, read as the reverse complement.
TAAGAGTGGTCGCATTTCATCATTTATCTGAAGCAACGCACGTGAAATTCCCAGTCGTAACGCCCCGGCTTGACCTGATAAACCTCCGCCATTGACAGTTGCGCTAATATCATATTGGCCACTGGTTTCGGTAATTTCAAAAGGTTGTTCGATTAACATCTTTAATGTCTCTCGCTTAAAATGATCGAGAAGAGATCTGCCATTTATTTTGAACTCTCCAGACCCGGGAGTCATCCAAACACGAGCAACGGATTCTTTTCGCCGGCCAGTTGCGTAATACCTATTATCTTTCATTCATTAACTCCAATTTAATTTAAGCTTTAATTTCCAAAGCTTCAGGTTTTTGAGCACTGTGCGGGTGATCTGAACCAGCATAAATGCGTAACTTTGTCATTATTTGGCGTCCAAGTCTGTTGTGAGGTATCATACCCCATATTGCTGATTTAATGATGCGATCCGGATGTTCATCACGTAATTTATCCGCAATAATTGTTTTTAAGCCGCCCGGGTAAGTCGTATGATGATGATATGCTTTCTGACTCCATTTACGCCCGGTAAGTCTTACTTTTTCGCAATTGATAATTACAATATGATCACCCGTATCCACATGCGGTGTGAAAATGGGTTTATGCTTTCCTCGGAGTATTGTCGCTGCTTTTGTTGCCAATCTTCCCACGACTTGATCCTCAGCATCGATCACATACCATTTTCTTTTAACTTCTTCCTTTTTGGCAGAAAATGTTTTCAACATCTAACTCCTTTAAATTTCGTATCTTACGTAAGTTTTAGGAACCTCTAATTCCAAAACTGTTAAATGTAATAAAGTTTGTTTGGTTTGTCAACAGCAATTGAGGGACAAATACTAAAGTAAAAAATTTGAGATAGAGTTTAGAGCTGGAGGCTGGATACCAGATTCCGGATACCAGATACCAGATATCAAGAGTGCCGTCTTAAAAAAAGTTGACAATAGGGTACAATTTTTTTGTCATCTTTCCAAGACTCAATTCTCCTCATCTCCGTTTCTTCTTTGGTCTGTCCCTAATGTTTTGTAATTATCAATTTAGGCACTTTACAACTTTAAGCATTTTAGGAACTTATTTCTCACGTTTACCGTTTTCCCAATAAGCAATCATCTTATAAAGAAATTTCGCAACCATAAATCCGGAGGCATGATCATTCTCTCGGGGCGCATATTCAACAACATCTAATCCGACCACTTCTTTTTCAGAAAACATATGTTTTAAAAATTGAAGCGTTGGGTACCAATGTCCTCCACCCGGCTCCGGTGTACCAGTTGCCGGCATGATGGAAATATCGAAATAATCCACATCCAACGTTATATAGACCGGGTTTTGAATCGATTCTAAAACTTCAAACATCCAGTGAGTATTACCAGCCATTTGTCGCGCAAACCAAACAGGCAAATTATTTTTCCGAATGAATTCACTTTCTTCGATTGAAAGTGATCGGATACCTACACTTGTAAACGTAGTTAATTCATGAATTCTTGCCATAACACAAGCATGATTATAAGGAGATCCTTCATATTCTTGACGAAGATCCGCATGGGCATCAATCTGCAGAACCTGCAAATTCGGATATTTCTCCAAATGGGCTTTGACTATTGGGAATGTAATTGAATGTTCGCCTCCAAGTGAACAAAGATATTTATTATCGGATAAATAGTCTTTCACAGTCGAATAGATTAGATCGATACAGTCATTTATATCCAAATTCTCAGGAAATGTGAGGGCTTGCAATGTAGCAATCCCAGCTAAATAAGGTTCACTATTTAACTCTTCGTCGTAGAGTTCAACCTGTTGTGATGCTTCTAATATCGATTTGGGTCCGAATTCCGTGCCTTTACCAAAAGTGGTTGTTCGTTCGTAGGGAATGGGAAATATACAATATTTTGCTGATTCCAAATTTGAGTATTTAGGATCTAAGCCAAGAAAATTTAACATTTTTGATTTCAAGTATAATAAAGGTTGTGAAGTTCTTCATAAATATCCCCAGAAAAAATAGTACTATTTATCATTAAAAATCTTATACGATCAAAATCGCAGCTGCAACGACAGTAGTCCAAAGCCGGCTTTTATCACCCAGGGCAGTTTGAGTAATATTTCGGGTTCTGACAATTTTTCCACTAATCTTCCACTGTTCTCTTTTTTCATCCCAACTTTTATCCGGGTCAAAATGCACTCCCAAAATTGTGGCGAGCATTTCAGCAGCTAAGTCTTCTGCATAATTACCGGAAGTATCATCATTTTCACCAAAACTATGGTGTTCGGATAAATAGCCATATTGATTTTTTTCTTTTGGTATAGCAAGACCAATCGATGCTGCCATCAATCGACGAGGTTCGTTGGTTTCACTCTGACTCATAACACAAGGGACAATCTGACCTGGAGTTAATTTGCTAAGTCCAAATCTTTTTGATATTACATGACAGCCAGGTGGAAAGATACTTGAAACTCGGATTAAATTAAACTCGGCAATTTCGGCTTTTCGGAGGGCCAACTCAAAACTAGCAAGCTTTTCCTTATGACGACCAACTCCACGTGTTAAAAATATTTCCTTAGGAACCGTAAACAATTTTACGTCTTTCTTTTATATTATTACATTTCACAGCACCATATCCCATGATTGTAGACTCCAAAAGCTTTTCCAATTAAAGTCCAATTATCGAATGGAGTATTTCGGGAATTTGATTTAAATGTAGATTTATCCACCTTCCACTCTAAATTTTGATCCAGAATGGAGATATTCGCTTTTTCTCCTTCTTTTATTTCAGGAACCGGTAATTTCAAAATTCGCCTGGGATTAATAGCCATTTTTTCAACAATATCCACCAGTGAAAGATGTCCTTCTGTAACCAAAAACTTCATCACTAAACCAACTGAAGTTTCCAAACCAATCATACCAGGAGCTGCAGCAGAAAATTCAACGTCTTTTTCTTCGATTGAATGAGGCGCATGATCCGTTACAATGGCATCGATTGTGCCGTCCTTTAATCCTTCAATAATTTTTTCAACATCTTTCTCAGTTCGGATCGGAGGATTCACACGTAGATTTGAATCAAAAGCCCGGATTGCTTCATCGGTCAAAACAAAATGATGCGTGCAAACCTCGGCAGTTACCTGAATGCCCTTTTTTTTTGCTTCCCGGACCAGTTCTACTGACTTGCCACTTGATATATGAGCAATATGAACATGGCCTCCGGTAAATTCAGCCAGCATAATATCGCGAGCAACAATAATATCCTCAGCAACAGTTGGAGCGCTTGGAAGGCCCAATAACGTTGAAATTTTACTTTCATTCATTACTTTATCACGTACGAGTGATTGATCCTCACAATGATCGATAATCGTGACGCTGAACATTTTGCTATATTCCAAAGCATATCGCATCATTTCAGCAGTTTCCACCGTTTCGCCGTCATCTGAAAATGCTACGGCTCCTGCGTCTAACATATCCCCCATTTCCGTAAGTTCTTTTCCGGCGCGATCCTTCGTAACAGCTCCAATTGGAAAAACATCTACCAACAAATCTTTTGCACGGTTTTTCACAAATTCAATTTGACTACGGTGGTGTAAAGCAGGGTTGGTATTGGGCATGCAGCAAACTGCCGTAAATCCTCCGGCCATCGCCGACTGACAACCGGAAATAATCGTCTCCTCATCTTCCCTACCGGGTTCTCGAAGGTGAACATGCATATCAATTAAGCCAGGTGTGATGATCTTTCCACTGACATCTATGACTTCAAGATTTGTACCTAAAGCTTGGATCTGTCCAATTTTTTGGATAATGTCATTTTCAATCAATAAATCTGATGCTTTAAATTCTCTTAAGGTTGAATCATAAACCATTCCTCCCTTAAACAGAATATTTTCAACATTATGCATTTAACTTGACCTTAATATCATCTTCAACCTAATCCATAACATAATTAGTTCGATTCCACCAATCCACTTGCCCCAACGACGTGGTAGAGTGCGGCCATGCGAATTGCCACACCGTTTGTTACTTGCTGTAAAATGACCGAATATTTACTATCTGCAACTTCAGAATCGATTTCCACACCCCGGTTTATCGGTCCAGGGTGCATGATGACAATATCCCGACCAACCTTTTCCAACCTGTCCATTGTTAAACCGAATAGATTACGGTATTCTCTTAAACTTGGGAATAGCCCGGTTTTCTGCCTTTCTAGTTGAATCCGTAATATATTTACCGCATCGGTTTCAGATAAAGCATCATCTAAGTTGTTCACCAATGTGACCCCCAAAGATTCTGCTTCAAATGGCAATAACGTTGCAGGACCACAAACGGAAACATTCGCACCCATTGTTGTCAGGCCATGAATGTTTGATCGAGCCACCCGGCTGTGAGTCACATCTCCAACGATTAGTACATTTAAATTTTCCAAACTACCGAAATGCTCTCTTAATGTAAAAATATCTAACAATCCTTGTGTCGGATGTTCATGTGCTCCATCACCTGCATTAATCACTGATGATTTCAAACAATTGGCTAGAAAGTGTGGAGCACCAGGAGCGGAATGTCGAATAACGACTACATTAATTCTCATAGCTTCGATATTACATGCCGTATCTTTCAGCGTTTCTCCTTTTAGAACACTGGACGAGGATGCGGCAAAATTGAGCGTATCTGCAGACAGGCGTTTCTCTGCAAGTTCAAAAGCCATACGTGTTCTTGTAGACGGCTCAAAAAACAGATTCACAACTGTAATTCCACGTAGTATAGGAACTTTGGGTATTGGACGGGAGAGTACTTCAAGAAAGGATTTCGCCGTATCTAGAAAGGATTGAATTTCTTCACGGGGCATCCCCTCTAAACCCAACAAGTGTTTGCGTGTTTGCATATTTTATTTATTAAAGTCCTTACATTTTGTTTTGTTTTAAAATGTTGGTTTGTCAACCTCAACGAGAAAGACCGCATCCTCATCGTCTTCCTCTATTACTTTTACTCGAATTTCTTCGTCATGGGATGTCGGATAATTCTTACCAACAAAATCCGGCCGGATCGGTAATTCTCGATGACCGCGATCTACCAACACAGCCAATTTAATTGTTGCCGGGCGTCCAAAATCCATTAAAGCATCTAAAGCCGAACGAACAGTTCTGCCCGTGAAGAGCACATCATCAACCAAAACCAAATTTTTACCATCAATTTCAAATGGAATATCAGTCACATGAACTTGTGGTTGTTTAAATTTGAAATCATCACGATAAAGAGTAACATCCAAAATCCCAAAAGGAATTGCATTGGATTCAATCTCTGAAATCTTTTTTTTGATGCGTTGGCCGATGTATACACCACGTGTCCGAATGCCAATGACACACAAATTCTCAGTGCCTTTATTTTGCTCAATTATTTCATGAGATAAACGGGTAACCGTACGCTCCAGGTCTTTCTGGTCCATCAACTTCGATTTTATTCGTTTGATCATTTCTCAACTTGCGGACATAAAAAAACCTCCAGTTTAAAAGAGGTGGGGATTCCGGAGGATAGTTTCTCCGAATTGACCCTTGCCATCTCACTGGATTGGTTTAAAGGGTGTAAATTCGAAGATAATAATATAACATCGCAAAAGAGATGTCAAGATAATAATGAGCGAAAATCGACTATCTTATTTATTTTATCGGCATTTTCGTTTTTACTTCAAATTACTTTTTAGAAATTAATCAAATTTTTCAATTTTAAATTAGCATGTTGAGTTCGTGGTATTGAAATGAACAAACCCAAGAAAAAAGTTTTTGAATCTCAATTGAGTCTACTCTAAAAACCGATTCAATCGCTTTTCT